>CAYRFY010000094.1:0-14906 GCA_964423635.1 uncultured Armatimonadia bacterium
CACTATGGATAGTGAAGACCACCTCCGCCCGCGAAGCGGTGAGGCACGACAATGGCGGCGAGCCCGGACGCAGTATCCGATGCCGAGCTGCTGGAGTCTGCCCGACGCGGCGACGAGCAGGCGTTCCTGTGTCTGGTCCGTCGCCACGAGGCCGCCCTGCTGCGACTGGCCGGGCGGTTCCTGCCGGGACGCGAGGACGCCGAGGATGCCGTCCAGGAGGCCATCGTGGCCGCCTACCGCCAGCTCGGCCGTTTCCGGGGCGAGGCCTCCTTTTCCACCTGGATCGGTCGCATCACCGTCTACACCGCCGTGCGCATGGCCCGTCGCTGCCCGGGGATGGAGGAGTGCCGTGACGACTGCCCCCAGCGGCCCGGCGAAGCAGACCGGGCAACTACGTTGGCGGTCAGAGACGCTGTGGCGAGGCTTCCGGAGAAGCAGAGGATCGCCGTCGTCCTGCGCTTCTACGAAGAACTCAATGGCCGCGAGATCGCGGAGCTTACCGGCTGGCGGGAGAGCACCGTGTGGACGAGACTCTACTCCGCCCTGGCCAGGCTGAGGTCGGAGCTGGAGGAGGGTGAAGACCTGTGAACTGCCGTCACGCGCGGAGGCTGATGGCAATGTCCCTGGCCGGGCAATTGGCGACGGATGCCCGTGCGGCCCTGGAGGCTCATCTGAGCGTCTGCCCCGCCTGTGCCGGGGTATGCCGGGGAAATGCGGCGATGGGCCGGGCCCTTGGGCTCGCGGCACCGGAGCCGCTACAATCGCGGCGTGACCTGGCGTCGGAGGCCCTGCGGCAAGCCGCGGCGTCGCCCCGACGCCGGAGACGATTGGTGGTCTCAGGGCTGGGGGCTGTCTTGGCCGCGGCGATCCTTGCATGGGCTCTTCTAGGGCCCCCGGCGTCTCAACGTCTCCTGGCGATGGTCCAGGCCGCAACGCTCTCCACCCCGACACACGACGTGACCTGCGTCTACGACGCCCGGGGGAGGCTCTTGCTGCGCGCCGAGTCCCGGCATGCGCCGACGGGCGACGTGTATTCCGAGCTCGACGACTCACGGGGCCGCAGGCGGACGATGCTGTCGCGTCGGGAAGAGAACGTCATCTGGCTTTGGCACCAGGGCACCTCTGACTATGAGCTGGTGTGGGGTGCCGCCGCAGAAAAGAGCAGGGAAGAGCAGGCCCGGAGCGCGGTGGCCGGGATCGGTCTGCCTTCAGAGGCCTGGGGGCAGTTTCGAGAGCTGGTGGGCGGGCTGCTGTCCGCGGGCGAGGAGACCAGGGTGACGCGAAGGACGGGCAAGCTGGAGGGGCGCAAGACCAGGATCGTGCAGATCGAGACGAGTTTGGCTTCTCCAACCGGCGCAGACGGCCGGCGGCAGAGCCCGCGGAAGCTCCAGATCCAGGGGACCCTGTCTGCCGACGGCTCCCGGTTGCGGAGGCTGCTTGTGCAGACGCCCACGGCCACGGTGGACGTGTGGCCCATCGAGTACGACGTGCAGCCTGACCCGGCTTCGTTCGAGCTGAGGTTGCCCCCGGACGCCAGGGTGCTCTTCCGTGGCGACCGCGTGGACCCGGTGTGGGAGCGCATGGCACCGGCGCAGAGGCGGGCCGTGCGCGAGCTGGTGCAGAGGCTGGGCAAGGCCTGGGCCGCGGGGGACTTCGAGGCCTTCAGCCGCGACTACGACTACTCCGCCGCGCTGCGGTACGGCGTCAAGAGCAAGTTCACGGCGGAGCAGATACGCGACAGTTGGCGGGGCATGCTCCGGCGGCAGCAGGGGCGATGGCGCGCCGAGGAGTTGGTCTTCGACTATGCCGTGGGTACGAGCAGGCCGCCAAGCGCCGCGATGGAGTTCTTCTCCATCTACTCGGCCATGGGATCGTCGACTGAGGGGTGGCACCGCTACGGTGACGCGCCCGGTTCCGAGCCGGGCCTGCTGGTGCTGGGGCGGCAGAGGGTGACGGACAAGGCGGGGAAGACACGAGAACTGGGCACGATGCTCTTCGCCAGGCGGATTGACGGTCGGTACAAGGTGATCCTGTGGCGGCCGCCGTTTGCGTAGAGGCCGTGGCCAGAAAGCCCACACTCGCATGGGGGTGTCATTGCCGGAGCGTCCGCTCCCGGCAAGAGCAGCTCGAGGAGCCCCCTGGGCTATGCCGAGATCCTTCGCTATCTCGCTGCGCGAGATAGAAGCTCAGTATGACATCTTCAGGACAGAGCCCGCGTTGGGGCCGGAGCTCCAGAATGACAGAAACCGGGCCGGCCGGACTTTTCGACCGGAGCTCTAGATGTCCTGCAGCCACTCGTTGCCGGCAAGCTCCCGGGCCATGGTGGTGGCCGGCCCGTGGCCGGGATGGAGAGCGGTCTCCGGGGGCAGCTCGCGCGCCAGGCGGCGCAGCGATTGCAGCATCTGTTCCATGTCTCCGCCGGGCAGGTCGGTGCGACCGATGCTGCCGGCAAATAGCACGTCCCCGGTCAGGGCGATGTCGTCCACCATGAAGGCCGCGCAGCCCGGCGAGTGTCCCGGCAGACTCATCACGCCGATGGACAGCTTCCCCACCTTGATCGTGGCGCCATCGGTCAGGGCGTCGTCTACCTCGCAGGGCTGAGGCTTGAGCCCCGCCAGCAACCAGTACAGCGCGGGCTCCTGCAGCATCTCCCGGTCGCCTTCGTGGATCGCAACTCGGGGCCTGTCGCCCTGGATCGCGGCCAGTGCGTCACGGACTTCGCGAGCCGCCAGAGTATGATCGGGATGGCCGTGGGTGCACAAGACGTGAGTGATGCGCAGGCCGGCCTCCCGGACGGCACCGAGAATCAGATCCGCATCTCCTCCGGGATCGACGACGGCCCCCTCTTTGGTGGCTTGACAACCCAGGAGGTAGCAGTTGGCCTGGAGCTGGCCGACGGGCAGGCAGACAAGGCTGACCGACATGGCGGGGTGAGTGTCCTTTCAGGTAGAGGGGAATGGGCACGACCGGCAAGTGGGTGTCTTCGGATCGACGATACGGCGGTCAGAGGGTTCTGGGACCAGACCGTACCGCCACAGGGCGGCTCGCCGGCACGCCCTACGGCTACGTGCGCGGCCCCCGGGATTGTTCCTCGGGCTCGGCCCCCAGAGACCCCAGCTCGCCCCTGCAACGCTCCTGCATGCGTCGCACGTAGTCCCAGTCGTACTCGGTCATCGGATCGGCCAGTATGTAGTGCTGTTGGGCCTCGTCGTCCTGGCCCATCAGCGCCAGGTGCTCCGCCAGCAGGTAGCGGTAGGCGGGATTGCGCGGCTCGATGCGCACGGCGCGTCGGTACATGCGCAAAGCGTCGTGGAGATGGTCGCCCCGGGTGTAGGCGGTGGCCAGGCGCAGGTGGTAGAAGTCGTCGGCCGGGGCGTGATGGCAGGCATACTCAAAGGACCGGATGGCCTCTGCCACCCGCCCCTGCCGGAACCGAAGCTCTCCGAGCTTGTAGTGGTAGAAGGCGTCATCCGGGGACATGTCCACAGCCTGCGAAAAGCGGGCCTCGGCCTCCTGCTTCTCCCCCAGCATGACGTGCAGCTCCCCGAGGCGGTAGGTGTAGTAGGTCCTCCCGGGCATGCACTCCACCGCCCGCGCCATGGCCTTCATCGCCGCCCTGGCGCGCCCGATGGTGAGAAAGAACTCGGCCAAGGAGAAGTGGCAGTCCGCATGGCGCGGGTTGATCGAGAGCGCTTTCTTGTACGCCCTGTACGCCTTGGCGGGCATCTCGGCGGCGAAGTACGCGTCCGCCAGGGCCGTGCGTGCATCCGCATTGCGGCCGTCAAGCTGCGTGGCCCTCTCGTACTGCGCGATGGCCTCATCCAGCAGGTCCTCCGCTGCCAGTTGGTCACCGATCCGGCGCCGGATCTCGGCCTGTCGCTTCTTGGCCAGGCTCTTCGCGTTCGTCCGCTGTCTTCTGCGTGACATAGTGCTACTTCCCCAGAGGTCCCAGGGCGGTTCGGCCGCTCAGGATGCTCTCCGGCTGTCCAGAATCAGAGTGATGGGACCGTCGTTGACCAGTTCCACGTGCATATGGGCGCCGAACACGCCGCGTGCCACGGGCACCGCTCGGGCCAAGAGATCGCAAAAGCTGTCGAACAGGCCCGTGGCCAGCTCCGGACCGGCGGCCTCCGTGAAGCTCGGCCTTTTGCCCTTGCGGCAATCGCCGTACAGTGTGAAATTCGGCACTGCAAGCACTGTGCCGTCCACGTCAACCACAGAGAGGTTCATCCTCCCCTCGGCATCCGGAAAGATGCGCAGCCCGGCGAGCTTCTCGGCCATCCATTGCAGGTCCCGCTCCCGGTCGTCCGGGGCGAATCCCGCCAGTACCACCAGACCGTGTTCGGTGGCGGCGAGTTGCGCGCTGTCGACGGTCAAGCTCGAACGGCTCACTCTCTGAACAACGCTGCGCACATGGACCCTCCTCCCGGACAATTGATGATACCTGTCGAGACGCCCGGAAGTCAAACAAGGTCGGCGAGGCGGGGGAGAGCAGGGGCAACGGCGGCCGTGCCGTGTGCCGTGGGACACCCGCGTAGGTCGGGCTTTCCAGCCCGACTCGGCCGATCCGCGGGATCGGTCGTCGGCCGTCTGCGCAAACCGAGGCAGGACGTCCTCGTCGGCTGAGCAAAGGCGGTCGGCCGTCCTGTCCGGCGCCCCGCCATCCTGCACCCGCCGTCACACCGACCGTTTGGCGGCGGACCGTGCTGTGCTATAATCGCCTGCGCCGTGGCGGGTTTGCCGTGTCCGCCTATCCGTCGGAGCAAGGGGGTCTGCATCTGTCTGGCACCATGGACTACAGGGCCAAATGGCGTGCTGAACGAGAGCGTCGGACCCGCAGGAGAGTGCTGATCGCGGCGGGTGTCTGCGCGGCGCTGCTGGTGGTGGCCGTGCTCTGCCTGCGAACGGGGGCGACGGCTGAGGTCTGGCGCAGGGACATGGAGGATGAGTGCCCGCCGGAGTTCGCTATTGCCGGTGCGCGGGTGGTGTGCGCTCTCTCACGCGGACGGGTGATGGCCCTGCACCTGGATGGCGGCGATCCCGCCTGGCGGGAGCCCTTCGAGGGTTCTATCGGCTTCCACGAGGCACCCGTGGTGGCGAACCGAGCGGCGATCGCCGCCGGCGACGGCGGGTTCGTGTACGCTCTCTCACTGACCACAGGCCGGCCGCTGTGGAAGGTGGAGACCGGAGATGCTATGAGATGCCCGCCCCTGGTGGAGCGCGGCGTGGTATATGTAGGCACGGACGGGGGACGTTTCCTGGCCCTGGAGTTGGCCGACGGTCGCGAGCGCTGGCGCCACGAGATTGGGGCCGCCATCAGCAGCGGCAGCGTCCTGGTGGGCGAGACCGTGGTCCTGGGTACCACCGACGGCCGCATCATCGGGCTCAATGTGAGCGACGGAACACCGCGCTGGCTGCGGACCGTGAGCATGCCGGTATGCGCCCGGCCGGTTGGTGTGGGGCGCCAGGTGCTCATCGGTACCGACGGGGGGAGCCTGTACTCGTTGGATGCGGCCACCGGCCTGTCCACGGCCTCGGCTCGCCTGCCCGGCGGCGGTCTGATCCGCGCCGACCTCATCGCCGACGGCAACCTGCTGTTCGCCGCCAGCACCTGTGGCTGGGTAGCGGCCTACGATGCCCGGACGCTGGAGCAGCGGTGGGCCCGCAAGATCGGACCCGAGCTATCGGCGGGCCCCGTGTCGGACGGCGGGTACCTGCTTTGCGCCGCCGGAGACGCCAAAATCCTCGCCCTCGACAAGAGCGACGGAAAAGTCAGGCGCCGTTTCAGATGCCCGGGGAAGGTACGCGGGCGCATTGCGACGGGTTCGGGAACGGTCGTCGCCGGCACGGAGGACGCCGTCCTGTTCGCCCTCCACACTTCGGAGTGAGGAAGGTCTGCACTCGGCACCCACGCGGAGTGGATTGCCTCGGACCCGGTATGTGCCCCGCCCATTGCCCCGGCCGGCCGGGCTTCTCGGCCGAACCTCTATGGTGCCGGGCCCGCAAACCTGCAGGCAAAAAAAAGCCCGTTGGTCCGTGCAGATGCTGTTCCCGACCATCTGCACTTCACAACGGGTGCCTCTCCCAGGGTTCACATCCGAAAACCCCCTGGGTGACGCTAGGTTCACCCTGATCGAGCTGTCTTTATAGTAAACAAGCCCGCGTGGCCGGGGTTCCATCAAATCGTGAATTCCGATTATTAAGTTGCGCTCATCTTTAGTGCCACCCCGGCATGCAAGCGGAAGCCCGCTTCATTGCCGGGCGGCGAGGAAGGCCTCCACCTGCGCTCGGAACTCGGCTCCCTCCATCGGCCCCTTCTTCGTCGCCCCCAGTGCTCCGCAGGCATTGGCCAAGCGCCCGGCCTCGGGCAGGGGTAGCTCCTCGAGCAACCCCACCACCATCCCGGCGTCGAAGCAGTCGCCGGCTCCGGTGGGATCGACCGCGTTCACTTTGAAGGCGGGAACGTCAACACTCTCACCGGCGGTGATGATGCGGCAGCCCTCGGCGCCGCGTTTGAGCGCCACCACTTCCGCGCCGCCGTCCAGCAGTGCCCGGCAGGCGTCCTCGGCGCCGCTGCGGCCTGTGAGCAGCTCGGCCTCCGTGGAACTGGGCAGCACCAGCGAGGCCCGATCCATCACCGGCCCGCATACCCGGCGCAGAGCTTCCTCGCCGCCCAGCAACTCGGGACGCAGGTTGGGGTCGAAGGAGACCTTGCCGCCGGCCTGCACGGTGAGCTCGCAGGCCCTGTAGCAGGCCTCGCGCATGACATCGCCCGCCGATAGGGTGGAGCCGCAGATGTGCAGCCACTTGCTGCCCCGGAACATCTCGGCGGTGGGCTCGGGCATGCGGCCCGCGGCGCTATTGCCGATGTGGAAAATGAACTTGCGCTCCCCGTCGGAGAAGTACGTCACGAAGGCGCAGCCTGTGGCGACGCCCTCCACTCTGGCAACCCAGGTCGGGTCGACGCCGTCGGCCCGGAAGCGGGAGACGAGGCACTCGCCGAAGTCGTCGGCCCCGCAGGCCCCGATGAAGCCTACCGAGTGTCCCAGCCGGGCAGCCTGATTCGCGAAGATCGCCGGGGCTCCGCTGGGGAAAGGCCCCACGAAATCGCCGGCCTCGCTGAGGGCCACATCCACCTCCTTGCGCATGATCTCGACGATCAACTCACCGATGGACATGATCTCATTTGCGGGCATAGGGTCCTCCTTGTCGGGATTCGCGGGATCTACCCAGGTACCGTGGGACCGGGAGGTGGCACGTCCTCGCCGCTACGCGGGCCGGGCCTTGCGGCCCTGCGGGTGGGACGGCGACGGCACGGGCTTCGCCGCCCCCCCGTCGCGATACGGCGGTCTTGCAGAGGGCCAACGGCCGGCGGCACTGACGACGCCTAACCCCCGTCCCCTCCTTACAAGGCTGCTCAGGAGAGGGGTGAACGGCTAACGGCGGACGGCTGGGCCGGGTGCACGATAAGGCTGTGCACTGGGCCCCTCCATCACGGCAGACGGCCCGCGGATGCAGGCAAAAGCGGGTGGAGCGCCACAGGTGCCCGCTGATCCAGCGGTAAGGAAGTGATATTCCACGGGCGGCACAGCCTTGCCTCCCGGGCGTTGGCCACCTCTACGCGAGAGCCGAGCATTGGAGTATAATGCCCAGACGCGCGCACCGCCACCCATCGTCCACCCCTTGCGGCCCTGTGCCGGGGAGGGGATGATGAGCCGCCAGTGGCCCAACGGCGGCGGGCTGCAAGGCCCGCCCCACGAACGGCGCGACAGCGCCTCAGCACCGAGGGGGGCCAAGGCCTTCGCATGTGCAAGTTCTGCACCCAGCACGGAGACGGCAAGAAGTGGTACCTGCGGGCCGAGAACTACTCGGCGGACCTGCAAAGCGACCTTCATCGGCGCCGGATGATGCTGGGCTTCGTGGACGGTTTCGGGCGCACCGTCTCCCGGGGCTTCGCGGGACTGGAGGCGCTCAAGAGGCTGCCGGGGCCCCTGCGACGCATGATCTCCTCGGTCGCTGAACGCCGGCAGCAGGCGGAGCATTACGGCCAGCCCGTGCCTATCGAGGACTGCGCCCTCATCTTCGACATCGCCACGAGCATCGTGCTCTTGCCCTGCATCTGCCGGGAACACTCCGGTGGCCCGGAGCGGGCCTGCTGCCTGGCCATCTCGGTGAGCCCGCCCGACGACGAGCTGACGGGGATGATGATCCGGACCCTGGCCGGTCCCGACACCGACGGCCTGCAGCGATTGAGCAAGGAGGAGGCTCTCGCGCTGATGCGGCAATGGGAGCACGAGGGGCTCCTGCACTCCGTGTGGACCTTCGTCACACCCTTCATCGGCGCCATCTGCAATTGCAGCGACCCCTCGGGCTGTCTGGCCATGCGCGCCATCCGTCGCTACGACTTCCGGATGATGTGGAAGGGCGAGTACGTCGCGACGGTGGACCCGGACCTGTGCGTGGGATGCGGCAAGTGTCTGGGCCTGTGCCCCTTCGAGGCCATCGAGATGGGCCGCGCGGATCGCAAGGCCAGGGTGCGATGGGAGCGCTGCTACGGCTGCGGCATCTGCCGCGCCCAGTGTCCGACGCAAGGCATCACTCTGTCACCACGGGCCGGTCACCCGGAGACGGCGAATCTGTGGTAGCCACACACCCCTGATAAGGAGAAACAGCCATGCAGAGCAACATCATGTACCAGCCGTCGTTTTCGCTTCTGCAGCTCATCATGGAAGAGGGGGAGAGTGTCCTGGCCGAGGCGGGGGCGATGGTCTCGATGACCCCCAACGTGCAGATGCAGACCCAGGCCCGGGGAGGCATCCTCGGGGGCCTGAAGCGCGCGGTGCTCGGGGGCGAGAGTTTCTTCATCAACACCTTCGAATGCACCGGGGGCCAGGGAGAGATGACCCTGGCGCCGTCGCTGCCGGGGGACATGATTCATGTGCCCATGAGCGGGGGCACCCTGTTCGTGCAGTCCGGCTCGTACGTCGCCGGTTCGGCCGGTATCAACGTGGATACCCAGTGGGGCGGGGCGAAGACCTTTTTCTCCAAGGAAGGGCTGTTCCTGCTCAAGTGCGAGGGGACCGGCGACCTGTACCTATCCTCGTATGGCGCCGTACACGCCGTGCAATTGGCCCAGGGACAGAGCTACATCGTGGACACCGGCCACATGGTGGCCTTCGAGAGCACCGTGCAGTACAACGTCAAGGCCGTCGGCGGGATGAAGGAGACCTTCCTCTCGGGCGAGGGCCTCGTCTGCCACCTGACCGGGCCAGGCCGGGTGTACCTGCAGACTCGAAGCATGGAGGCGTTCCTCAAGTTCATCATCCCGCGGCTGCCGAATAAGGGTTGAGCTCACGGTACAGGGAGCCCCGGCTAAGCGGAGTAGACGGACCAACGCGCAGAGGCGAAAGACGACGAGAAGTGGGTTATGGGAATACGAGGGCGGTAGACGGCCCCTCACCCCCCATTTTCCGGGAATGCAGGAGGTCCCGGAGGTGAGGGGCCGTCACCCTCGACGCGGAGCGTGGGCGGAAGCGGCCTGCGGGCGAGCCCCGGCGCGTCTAGAGGCGGCAAAGGCGATCGGCCGGCCGCCTCCGGACGCGTCCCCACTCAGCGCAATCACCGGATGACCATAGGAGCAGATGGCAGATGGTTCACCTAGGCGGGCATGGCCGGCACCGAGACGCGGGACCACAGGACGGTGTGGAGGCCCTGCGCATCAGCGACCGACGGATGCTGGCGTGGTTCTACGCCAACCTCGGCCCCCATTGGCACAAGGTGGCCCTCGGCGTCGTGGGCATGCTGGGAAGCACCGCGGCGAACCTGGCCGTGCCTTTGGTGATACGCAACCTCTTCGATGACGTCATCGTCGGCCACAATCTGGAACTGCTCCTGCCGCTATCACTGCAGCTTCTGTTGTACACCCTCGCCGGTCAGGTCCTGGGCGCCCTGCGGACCACCACCATGCACCTGCTGGGCCAGCGCTTCGTCTACACGCTCCGGGGCCAGTGCTATCATCATCTGATGAATCTGGACCTGGCGTACTTCGAGCGCGAGCGCACCGGGGACATCATGTCTCGGATCAGCAATGATGTGGGCGCGGTGGAGGACATGGTCGTCCACGGCACCGACACCATCATCAGCAACGGCCTGCAGGTGATCGGCAGCATCGCCGTCATGTTCTACATGAGCTGGCAGATGGCTGTGGTGGCGCTGGTGCCGCTCCCGGTCTTCGTCTTCGGCCTGGTGGCGTTCAGCGTTTGGATCCGCCCGGTGTTCCGCAAGATCCGCGAGCAACTGGGGGAGATCAACACCAAGCTGCAGGAACGCATGTCGGGGATCCATGTCATCAAGTCCTTCGCCCGGGAGAAGCCGGAGGTCGAGTTCTTCGATGAGAGCAACCGCGAATACTGGCGCCAGAGTGCGCGCAGCACGTGGATGTGGAGCACGTTCTTCCCCGCCATCGGTCTGGTGACGTCCGCCGGGATGGTGGTTTTGATCTGGTACGGCGCCAAGCTCACCGCCGAGGGCAGCGCCTTCGCCTCGGCCGGGACCGTCGTGGCCTTCATCGCCTACCTGCAGCAGTTCTACCAGCCCATCGGCTCGCTGGTCCGCGTCTACAGCACGCTCAATCAGGCCCTGGCCTCCATGGCCCGCATCTTCGAGGTGCTCGACACGCGTGCCGACGTGGTCGAAAAGCCGGATGCTATCGAGCTGGGGCGGCTTGAGGGGCGGGTGGATGTCGAGCAGGTGAGCTTCAAGTACGACACCGGCGAGACCGTGCTCAGCGACGTCTCCGTCTCCGCCGCCCCCGGCGAGACGGTGGCCGTCGTCGGCCGCAGCGGAGCGGGCAAGACCACGCTGGTCAACCTCATCCCGCGCTTCTACGATCCCTTCGCCGGCCGGGTGCTGGTGGACGGCGTCGATGTGCGCGATGTGACCAAGGAATCACTGCGCCGGAACATCGGGATCGTCCTGCAGGAGACGTTTCTGTTCAACGCCACCGTCAAGGAGAACCTGCGCTACGCGAGGCGCGACGCCACGGACGAGCAGATCGTGCAGGCCGCCCGAGCCGCCCATGCCCACGATTTCATCGAAGACCTCGATGAGGGTTACGACACCTTAGTCGGCGAGCGCGGAGTGCGACTCTCCGGCGGCCAAAAGCAGCGTCTCAGCATCGCCCGGGCCCTCCTCGCCGACCCCAGCATCCTGATTCTGGATGAGGCCACCTCGCTGATCGATACCGAGGCCGAGCAGATCATCCAGAAAGCCCTGGCCAACCTGATGAAGGGCCGCACGACCTTCGTCATTGCCCACCGGCTTTCGACCATCCGCAGCGCGGACAAGATCATCGTCATCGACGACGGGCAGATCGTGGAGCAGGACCATCACGAGGCGCTCATGGCCAGGGGCGGCGTGTACGCAGAGATGTACAACCGGCAGTTCCAGATCGAGGAGGATTGGGGCGTGGGGCCGGGGCTGGGAGGCGGAATGCCCACCGGACCGGGCGGGGAGCCAACGAGTTGACGTCTCCGGCCGGGGCAGGCCCCGGTCGGCCCACTCCACAGGGAACCGCGCCACCGCCACCTTCCGTCCTATGCTCATGAACCTGCCACCCTCCTTGCAGCGACGACTACTCGCCCTCAGCTGTGGTCTGCGTCTGCTGCGCGCGGCCCGCGGCCTCGCCCTGTGGGCGGCCGGGTGCGCCGTGTCGCTGGCTCTCGTCGTGCTCGTCCTGGGTTTCTGCACCCCGTCGGCACAGGCCCATGCCTGGCTGACGCGTGGTCTGTGGGCCGTGGGCTCCACGAGCCTGGTGGCTGTGTTGCTGTGGTCCTTGCTGGTGCCGGCCGGGGTCGTGTGCGTCGGGCGCGAGCTGGAGCGCCGGTTCCCCGACCTTCAGGACGGTCTGCTGGCCCTGCTCAATCCCGCACCGAGCCATCGCTCCGTGGCCTCTTTGGCACTGGCGAAGGCCCTCCTGCAGCAGGTCTCCGCACGCCTGGCGGATGAGAAGCTGGTGTCGGCGCTAGACCTGGGCGCCTTGCGTCGCGCCGCTATGGCGGCGCTGGGCGGCGCGCTGGTGGCCGGCCTCATCATCGTCTTCTCCCCGCAGGGCGTGGCCCGATTGCTGTCGCCCCCGGCCCGCGTCCTGCAGCCGCCGGCCCCGGTGCGGGCGGCCCTCGAACAGACCCCTCGAAAGCCGGCGCAGGCCGGAATCTACGACCTCGCCGTTACCCTCACGCCCCCGGAGTACTCGGGTCAGGCCGGGCAGACGCTGACTCACGGCTTTGAGAAGCTCAGCGTGCTACGGGGCACCGTGGTGGCCATTGGTGCCCGGGTGACCCCGGGGGCACGGGCAACGCTCAGCTCCGACAGCGCGGAAGCGCAGGTGCTGCGCGTCGAGCGAGGGAGCATTCAGTACACCTTCACCGCAACCGTCACCACAGACTGGACCCTCTCGGCGCGCCTGGGCCGAAGCAGCGCCGCCAGTGGGCCGCACCGGGTGGCCGTGGTCGCCGACCGCAGCCCGGTGGTGCGGATCGTGCGCCCCGGGCGCGACCTGTCCGTCGACCAACCGGATCCGGTATCGCTGGCTGTGGTCGCCTCCGATGACTTCGGCCTGGGGCAGGTATCGCTGCACTACCGCCGGCAGGGCGACAGGACATGGCGCTCGCTGCCTCTGGGCGAGGGAGGGCGGGAGCTGGCGTCAAGCTCGGAGTGGGACCTGAGCCCGATGGGCCTGCGCCCCGGCGATGCCGTGGAGTACCGGGCCGTCGCCATGGACAACGACACCATTGTTGGACCGAAGACTGCGGTCTCCCGCACGTACAGCATCTCGCTGCGCAAGCAGGAGGTCCGGGCCGCGGGGCCGCGGGCCGTCGCGGAGGCGCAGGCCGAGACGCAGGGCGCCCTGGAGCGGCTCCAGGCCGAGGCGGAAGCCTTCGACCGCCAGATCGAGGACCTGCTTCACGCAGCCCGGGACGCGCAGGCCTCCGGGGAGGCGCCGCAGGTCCCCAGGGGTGCCCTGCAGGAGGCGCAGGAGCGGTTGCAGGCCCGGGCGCAGGACGCCAGGCAGGCCATGGCCGAGGCCGAGCAGTCGCTGGCCCAAAACCCGCTGGTCTCCGATGACATGCTCCAGAAGGTCCAGGAGCTGCACCGGCTCATGGCCGAGGTGCTGGACAAGGACATGCAGGCGGTGATGGACAGGCTCAACCAGGCCATCGAGAAACTGGGCACACCGGACTTTCCGCAGAGCATGGAGGACCTCCAGCGGGCCCAGCAGGCCTTCAGGGACAAGCTGGACCGCACGTTGTCTTTGCTGCGGAAGGCCAAGCTCGAGGCCGAATTGCAGGCCCTGGGCAGGCACGCCCAGGACCTGGCGGATCGTCAGGACGAGCTGGGGCGCCGTACGGAGAAGCTGGCGGAGGGCGACCGCGTGGACGCCGACATCCGGCGGCAGCGTGACCTGGCGCAGGAGGCCGAAGAGCTGCCGGAGCAGATCCGCAAGGTTGCCGGGGACATGGAGCAAGAGAGCCCCGAGCTCGCGGCGGACCTACGCAATCTGGCGGCCGACCTGGAGGCCGCGGACGTGCCGGGGGAGATGCGCCGGGCGGCGGCGGGAATGGATCAGGGCAAGCCGTCCTCGGCACGACCGCCCCAGAGCGCCGCGGCCGCAGAGCTGCGGGACGCCGCCGGACGCCTGGCGGGCGCCGCCGCCGATCTCACCGCCGAGGAGCGCAAGGCGATGACCGGGGCGGCTCAGAAGCTGGCCCGTGACGCGCTCTCCCTCTCCCGCGATCAGGAGCAGTTGGCGGGCAAGTCTCTTGCCGCGGCGGGGCAGTACCCGCCCGACCTCATCGGCCGGAAAGACCTGCTCACAGACCTGAAGCGACGGCAGGAGGCGGTGCGCAAGGGAACGGAGGCTCTGGCCGGGCAGCTTTGGACCCTGGCGCGCCAAACACCGACCGTTGACCCCGAGCTGCCCCGGCGGGCCGTGGAGCTGGCCGGGCGCATGGCCCAGACGGCTCACCAGATCGAGGCGGGTCAGACAGCGGTGGCCGCCGGCGCGGCCACCGGCGCCATGACCGGTCTCAACGACCTGGCCGAGGACCTGATGAAGCTCGCCGGGCAGATGGATAAGACCACCGCCCAGATGGCGCTCCAGGAGCACCTCCAGCGCCTCGAGCAGCTTGCCCAGAGACAGCAGGCGCTCAATCAGCAGAGCGGCGGCGAGCAGGCGGCGGGGGAGCAGGCCGGGGGGCAGCAGTCCGGCGGGCAGGGCCAGGGCGCACAGGGTGGGGCGCAGCCATCTCCCGGCGGCGCCTCCGCGGCACAACTCGCCATGGAGCAGGCCATGATTCGCCAGGCCCTGGAGAAGCTGATGGAGGGCAAGGGGGGTGGGAAGCTGGCGGACCAGCTCGGGGGCGTGCCGGGGGCGATGGAGAAGGTCGAGGATGCCCTCAAGGGCGGCAAGGTTTCGGCGGAGACCAGGCAGCAGCAGCGGGAGATACTCCACAAGATGCTGGATGCCCAGAGGTCACTGTACTCCAAGCAGAAAGAGAGCAAGGAGCGCAAGGCCGAGGCCCCGAAGGCCTACAAGCCCCCCAAGGCCCCTCCCGTCCTCCGCCCGGACCAGACGCAGCCACCGAGGGTCGACCGTCAACGCAGGGACACCGGAACGCCGGAGCTGCCCCTGGACTTCGAGGCCGTCACCAGGGAGTACCTGGAGAAGGTGCGGCGGTAGCCGTTGCCGTCCGTGCGTTGCCGTCTGGCCGTTTGCCGTAGTCGTTGTGGTCTTGGGGGCCGAGTGTGCAGCCGATGCGACGCGCGGCGTCGCCCGCACACCCGGCCCGGCCGTTCGCCGTTCCCGTCGTTCGCCGTTCCCGTCGTTCGCCGTTCCCGTCGTTCGC
>CAYRFY010000094.1:15006-16353 GCA_964423635.1 uncultured Armatimonadia bacterium
CGTTCCCGTCGTTCGCCGTTCCCGTCGTTCGCCGTTCCCGTCGTTCGCCGTTCCCCCACCCCGCACCCCCCGATCCCCTCCCCCTCCTCTACAGCCAGTTCAGTGCTGCCGACGTGCCTGTCACCATGCGCTGGTTCTGGAACTCCCCAAACTTGTACTGCTTGGTGAGATCTGTCAGGTACTGGATGTCCGCCGGGTCAACCTCCATGTCCACCACGTCATACAGCGGGTCGAAGTGCTCCGGCTTGCCTCCGCCCACCAGCGGGAACACGCAGAAGGGCTGCTCCAGGATCCACTTGATCGCGAGCTGGTTCATGCCCATGCCGTACTTGTCGGCCACGGCCTGGATCTTGTCCAGGATGTCGAAGCACTCGTCCGTGAGCTTCTCCTGCATGGATTTGATCGTGCCCACCCGCGACTTGGGGTCGATGGGCTCTCCGCGCTTGTAGCGGCCGGTGAGGACCCCGCCGTCCTGGGGCCCGTAGGCCATCATGGCGATGTTGAACCTCTGGCAGAAGGGCACCATCTCGGTCTCGACCACGCGGTCCAGCAGGTTGTAGCGGGCCTGGATGGAGACGATGGGCTCCCAATTGTGCAGGGCGCTGACTCCCAGCAGGTGGGCCATCTGCCAGGCGAAGTGGTTGCTGACGCCGATGTAGAGGACTTTGCCCGACTCAACGAGGTTGTCCAGGGTCGACAGGATCTCCTCGGCGCTGACCAGCGGGTCGGGATGGTGAAGCTGGAGCAGGTCGATGCGGTCGGTCTTGAGCCGCTGCAGGGAGGCGTCCACGGCCTTGACGATGTGGAACCGGGAGCAGCCCCCGCCGTTGCGGCGCTTGGGCCACATCTTCACCCAGAACTTGGTGGCCAGGAAGATGTCATCGCGAATGCCGTCCAGGGCCTTGGCCAGGAACTCCTCGGACGCACCTCGGCCGTAGGCGTCGGCGGTGTCGATGAAGTTGATGCCCTTGTCGAAGGCCTTGCGGACGATGTCGATGGAGGTCTGCTCATCACAGCGCTCGTAGAACGTCATCGCTCCCAGGCAGAGGGACGACAGCTCTACGCCTGCGTTCCCGAACTTTCGGTACTTCATGGCTATCACTTCCCGATTGGTTTGCGGACTTGGGGCCGCCTATCGCGGCCGGAAACTTCGAAGATTGACCTGGACCGGCTTCCGCATGGATGACGCGAGGGCATGCCGTCACCTCGCCGCCAGATGGTGCCGACCGTGGCCTGCGGGCGCGGACGGCGGCGGTCCTCCGGGCATAGCGGCCCACTGCAACTGCCAACGGCGTGCGGGCCTGGAGAGCCTGTCGTATAACTTCGTCATATAATTCGCTTGACACA
>CAYRFY010000095.1:0-14563 GCA_964423635.1 uncultured Armatimonadia bacterium
GCAGTACTTCGACCGTTCCGGACGCGGGAATGGCGAAATGCGGCCCCAGTGCGTTGATGCATAATGTGAGCATGGAGTGCGCAAAGGACGAGATCGAGGCCCTGGACGCGGCGATGGCACGCGCGGCAGGGGCTCCGCCTGAAGACCGCGCGGTCGTGATGGCCGGTCTGCAGACGGCTTTTGGCACGCCGGACAACCTCCTGGTGCAGCAGGCACTGCAGGCCGGTGTGACCCGGGAGAGCGCCACCGCGATGCGGAAGCTGCTGGCCAAGCACGGTTCGGCGCTGCTCGCCGCAAGGAAGCTGCTGGCCGGTCCCTGCCTGCAACAATGCGGACCCGATGACGACGAGCGCATCCGGCAAATGACGGCCTTCCGCCAGGTTGGTCGGCTCATGGTGGTGCAGGCCCGGGCGCTGCAGCATCGTGGCGACCACGACGGGACAGTGGAGTGCCTCGTTGATCTACTGCGTCTTGGCGAGGTGCTGAGCCGCAACGCCCCGCTGATACCGGCTCTGGTGGGCGTTGCCGTGTTTGGCATGGCCGCGCACGCGCTGCCGGGCCGCATCCACGACCCCCGGACGAGTGACGATGCGTTGGCCGGGTTGGCTGTGGAATGCCGCGAGCGATGGGAGGGGCGTGTGCCGGCCACCGAGGCGCTCGCGCTGAATTGGCTGGAGTTGCAGGAGGCGTCGGAGGCCGCCAGGCAGAAGAAGCCTTTGGCTGCTCTTGCTCCCCTGCGCTGGCTCGGGATGTGGTTTTGGGGTCGATTCGAGGCCCGAGAGCACGCGGCAGTGGGCCACGTCATCGAACTCGCCAGACACCCCCGCTGGGAGCAGAGGCCGGACGAGCGCCTCTTCCGGCGGACCATCGCGCCGGAGAGCTACCTGGCCGCCTGCGACAAGTTCGACCACCGCGATGCAATGCTCGCACGCCTCCGCCTGCAGGTGGCCGTCGAGCAGTACCGCAGGGCGCATGGCGAGCCGCCTGCCGAGTTGGCCAAGCTTGCTCCGCAGTTCATCCAGGACACGCCCGTCGACCCCTTCACCGGCGAGCCCTTCCACTACGAGCCGGGCGACGGCGGCTACCGCCTCTACAGCCGGGCGGAGACCGAGGGCGGGCCGCTGTGGCGTGGACAGGGTCCCGTGCCGTACCTCTGGCCGGCGGCACAACGATAGCGGGCGCCCAAACGTATAGGCCAAGAGTGGTGCCGCTAACCACCGGTGCGCGCCGAGTGCGCTCCGGATTGGAGACCATGATGACCCACCGACCGCGAACGGGACGCAACCGCCCCCTCGCCCTGCGACCGCTTGCCTGGGCGCTGCTGCTCACGATCGGCGCCTGCGCCGTGGCCGATGAGGTGAACGACCGCCTCGCGGCCCTGAAGGCCGCCGGTGAGCCGGTGACTTTGGCCGAGGCCGCCCCGGCGCCGGTTGCGGACGACGACAATGCAGCCCTTTACTGGCTGGACGCCTGCGCCGCACTGGTCCCGGGCGGGGATGACCTGTACGCCGGGCTGGACGTGGACGACCCGGTCGTTCTCGGGCTTGTCCGCTCCCAGGTGGCCCGGGATTCGGAGGCTCTCGCCTATGCCCTCGAGGCGGCGGCGCGGGAGCAATGCCGGTTCCCACTCGAGTACGAGAAAGGCCTCGCGATGATGCTGCCCCACCTGTCGCAGGTGCGGCAGATGGCCCGCTTCCTGCGCTGCGCCGCGCTGGCCTCCGCCCTGGACGGCGACCCGGCCGAGGCGGCCGAGCGTCTGCGTCTGGGCTTCGTCCTCGCCCGCCATGTGACGCAGGATCCGATACTCATCGGCCTGCTGGTGGGCATCGCCATCGACGGCATGATGGTGGAGGCCTCGTCGCAGGTCATGGCTCTGGGACGCATCCCCACCCAGCAGGCCCAGGCGCTGAGCGCTGAGCTGGGCAGGCTCGATTACGCCGACTGCCTCGTGCGGACACTGCGCACGGAGCGCTGCATGGGTCTGCAGGTGTTTGACCAGGTGCAGGACGGTACCGCCGGTGTGGCGGCGATGCTGGCCGGAGGTGAGGACGGCGAGGAGCCGGCTCCCGAAGAGCTGGAACAGTACCTGCAGGCCGGCGGGCTGGAACGTGACCGGTTGGCGTATCTGGACGCCCTCGCCGGGGCGATCGAATTGGCGGCCCTGCCCTGGCGGGAGAGCAAGGACCGTTGGGAAGAGCTGGAGCAGTCCGTGGCGCAACAGCAGGGCGCCCCGCTCGCCCGGGAGTTCCTCCCGGCCCTGGGGAGGGTGGGCCCAAAGCGCGACGAGGCCGTGGCGCGACGAGGGCTTCTGCAGGCGGCGCTGGCGCTGATCGAGGACTGGTACGAGGACGAGCAGTACCCCGAGACGCCAGCGGCGGCCCGGACCGATCAGCTCGCCATCCCGCTGGACGTGTTCAGCGGCGAGGAGTTCGTCTACAGCGCCGAGGGCGGAACGGTAACGCTCTACAGCATCGGGCCGAACCTGAGGGACGACGGCGGCTTCTGGGGCAACCCGGAGCCGGGGGACGACATCGCGTGGCCGCCGGCGCCGAGGAAGGAGCGCGAGGGCCAATAGCGGCCGCGGACCTCTGCCGTCGCCTGCCGTCCGTGGGGCGGGCCCCGCCCTGCGGGACCCGCCGCCGCCGCCCGCCGTTCGTGGGGCGGGCCCCGCCCTGCGGGACCCGCCGCCGTTGGCGTGGCCTGCCGTCCGTGGGGCGGGCTTTCCAGCCCGCCGCCGTTGGCCGTCCCCGGGGCCGCAGGCTTGCAGCCTGCACGGCGTTCAGGCGTTGTTGGGGCGCATGATTGCGGGATGGCTCGTGGCGCGCGGTCCACGGGTTCCACCCGTGGCTATCGTGCGTAACCCCTTCGGGGTAGACGGCGACGGCACGGCACCTTCCCGCAGGCCCTCAGCGAGGTCCGCATCGAGGGCCTGCCGATCCCGGAGGACGTGTTCAGCGGCAAGCCCTTCGTCTACCGCAGGACAGGGGACAGCTTTGTGCTGTACAGCATCGGGTCGAACCTGCACGATGACGGCGGCAAGGACGACCGGGAGCACGGGGACATCGTCTGGGATGTGGCACCGTAACGCGCTCATCGCCCCCCGTCTGCAGGCAGTCGGCTCGGGCGGCAGCGGCTCGCCTCGTGGTAGATGGTATGCCCGGTGGCCCAACAGATGGGGTGTGGGGCCCGTGGCCCCAGCGAGGGCGGGGCAGAGCCCCGCGACGTTCCCCGTCCACCCTTCGCACCTGACATGTGCATCGGCAGTAGCCGCAGGCGGGGAGAGAGCACCACACCCGCCGGAGATCAGGGAGGCGACGGGGTCTAGGCGTCCTGCAGGGCGTGTCGTCCCCGGTCTTCTGCAGCCCCCGGGCCATGAAGGGGAACGCACCCGGCGCGGCGCATTTGACCTTGTCGGAAGCGAGACGGCCATCCCCTCTCGCCAGCGCCTCAAACTGGACGGACCGCGATGAACCAGTGCCGCCCACATACCGCCCCGGTCGTGATGAAGGTCACCCTCCTGTCGGCGCTCCTGCTTGCTTGCTCGAGCGTCTCCCATTGCGGCTGGATCTACACCCCCGCTTCAGGCGACCGTGGCGCGGTGATGGAGCAACGCGGCCGGAATCTGCTGGCACGCCTGCAGCGGGGTGAACCGGTACGAATGGTGGCCTTCGGCGATTCGCTCACCGCCGGCTTCGGCACCGATGGCCACCATGTCTACTGCCGCATCGTCGCGGACTTCCTTCAGTTCGCTTTCCCACAGGCCCGCATCGAGCTCATCGTCCACGGGCATCCGGGCGAGACCACCGCCGACGCACTGGGACGCTTCGATGGTGAGGTGAAGGCGGGCAGGCCCGACCTCCTGCTGGTGCAGTTCGGCGGTAATGACAAGGGGTGGGGGCGCGCTCTTGGTGACTTCCGGACCGACTTGGGGAGACTGCTGCGCCGAAGCAGGGATGAGACCGAGGCGCTGGTCATCGCCTGCCTGCCGCCCATCGTTGACAGTAATCCCGCCAATTCCTGGAGCGAGGCCGCCCGCGGCGTGGCCGGCCTGGAGGGCATCCCGGCCGCGGACCTGGACCGCGCGATCCGCCGGGGCGATGGCGATTTCCGCGGCCCCTTCCCCTGTGGCAGCCACCCCGATGGGTTCACCCATGCCATCATGGCCCGCGAAGTGATGCGGGCGCTCTATGAGGCCCTGGGTCTCAGCCCGGCCTTCACCTGCGAGCTGCGCAGGGGCTCGCGTCTCTCGGGCCAAAGCGTCTACGATCTCGAAGCCCGGCTAACGAGTGCCTCGGACGTGCCCATCGAATGCGAAGTGCGGTTGGAGTGGGAGGGTAAGGCGCGCCGGGAGACGGTGCGTCTGGAGCCGCGCGAGACCTCCCGGCTTCACTGGAAGCTGCCAATGGCTGCGTTCGCGGGCCGAAGTCGCGCCTACCCGGTGCGGCTCCTGGTGCGTGGGGGCGAGATGGGCGACGGCGATCTGGCCTGGCTGACGGTGGCTCCGGCGGTGGCGGTGGAGCAGCCCGGAATTGCCGCCGATGGCACCGGCGACCCGACGTGGCACCACCTGGGCGAAGAGACGCTGGTTATGGGGCGCCACCACTGGCTGGGCGACAGCGATCTGTCGGCTCGCTTCTCCATCGCGACTGTGGCCGATAGCCTCCGGTTCACCCTTGAAGTCACCGATGACGACATCACCACCGGCCCGCGAGAGGACCCCGCGCAGGGCGACTGTATCGAGCTGTACCTGGACCTGCGCGCCGACGCCGATCAGGGCAAGCCCGTCTACAGCCCGCACGTCATCGCGCTGCAGATCGCTGCGCCCAACGAAGGCAGTGGCGCGGGATGGCGCAGCATGGAGCCTCTGGGCCAGGAGCTGGACAACCTGGCGGTGACCTGCCGGCGTACGGAGGGTGGGTACCGCGCACAGGTGGATCTGCCGCTGTCCGCCGTCACCGCCCTGCGCGGCGCCGACTGGCCCGGCCTCGGGTTTGACATCGGGGTCAATGACGCCGATGGTGGGGGAAGCCGCAAGGCCCAGATGATGTGGACGGGGTTCCCCGACAATTACCTCAACCCCGGATACCTCGGAGGCCTGTGGGACGATGGGCTTCCGCCGGAGGCCACGCGCCGGACGCTGCGCTGACGGCCTCCCAGATGGGAATGGTCAACGGCGGACGGCTAACGGCCAACGGCCAACGTCGCGGGGCTCTGCCCCGCCCCGACGATCCTGCGGATCGTTAAGGGCTCCGGCCCCCGCAGCAGGCGGATTGCACACCCGCAGGCATGTCTTGGGCCAAGAAGGCGCCCACAGCCGCCGCGCTCACGGGAGGAGGTGAGGAGGCGTGAGGGGCTCGCCCGCCTCGCTGCTCAGCCACAGGCCCGTCCGCGTCGTCGCCGCAACGGCGGCTGCCCTCGTCGCCGTGTGCGCCTTGCACTACGCCTGGCGCGCGCCGGACCGCGAGTTGGCGCGGTACCTCGCGGAGACGAAAGCCGCGGGGGTGACGACAACGACGGGCGAGCTGGTGCCGCCACGGGAGCCGGACAGCAGGGAAGCGACGCCTTTGCGGCTGGCCCCCGCCAATCTACACTGCAAGGCGACACGCTGACCGCGTGCGGCCGCGAAGGCAGACGCATGCGCCGCTCTCGGCGCCGAACGCTGACAGGAGGTCGCCAGGCGATGGATGGGTACAACGTGAGAACCGCTAGGATGGATGCGTTCGATAGTGCCGAGGATCTTGCCAACGCAGCCTGCGGACAGGGCCGCATCTGGGTGGTAGGAGAGCGGCTGGAGATCGACCCCCAGGCACGAGCCGACGCGGTCCCCGAGGAGTTCCGCCAAGGGGCGTTCTCGCCGCTTCTAGAGGACATCGTGTCGTATGCCGAGTTGCAGGGCGTGGAACTCGAGGTCGTCGCCCCACGTGGAACAGCCGCAAGGCTACTGCTGAAAAGTGACATGGCTGACCTAGGGGCGTTCCTGCTGGGCGACCCCGCAGTGCAGACCGTGCTCCTGAACCTACTGTCGGCCTACGTATACGACCTACTCGGCCGAGGGCGCGGGAGGCCCAGTAGGGTCACGTGCCGCTACATTCGGCGCCGCACCGAGCATGACGAGATGGAGTCAATCGAGATATCATGCTCGCCGGAAGACTTCGGGGACGTGTGCGCGCACATCCAGGAGCACATCGGGTGAGCCCGCCGCCCGCCGCGCCGTCCTCCAGGCCGCCCTCGCACTCCACGAGTACAGGGCGCAGCACGGTGCCCTCCCCACGAGCCTCGCCGAGGTCCACATCGAGGGCCTGCCGATTCCTGATGACGTGTTCAGCGGCAAGCCGTTCGTCTACCGGCGCAAGGGCGACGGGTTCATGTAGTACAGTATTGGACCAAACCTGAGGGACGATGGGGGCAAGGCGGCCGCGTCCTTCTTTCATGGCGGCCTGCCATGGCCGCCGCCGGCGCCGCCGAGGCATGTGACCGCGCTCACAGGAGATGGTGAGGAGTGACGGGCTCGCCCGCCTCGCTGCTCAGCCACAGCCCCGTCCGCGTCGTCGCGGCAACGGCGGCTGCGCTCGTCGTCGTGTGCGCCCTGCACTACTCCTGGCGCGCGCCGGACCGGGAGCTGGCGCGGTATCTCGCGGAGATGGAGGCCGCCGGCAAGCCGACAGGCATGTCGGACACGGCCCTCCGTCCACTGCCGGAGAGCCAGAACGCGGCCCCCCTGTACGTGGAGGCGGGACGCACTGTCAGGGCGGGGCCCGTTCCGGATTACGGCCGTGTGGACTGGGGTTCACCGGCGAGAATGGACGAGCTGCGAGCTGGGGTGGCTCGCGATCGGCACGCCCTGGACCTGCTACACCTGGCGGCCGAGAGGGAGGGGTGCCGCTTCGAGGTGTCCGGCGGCGTCGCAGCCCAGGCGTCTGCGGAGAGCCCCGCGTGGGCCTGGACGCTTGGGGGCTTCGTGGTGGATGCGGCGGTTGTCGCCGCGGACGCGGACGATGGCGCCACGGCTGCAGAGCGTCTTCGCCTGGGCTATGTGCTGTCGCGCCATCTGTACCGCTGCGGGGTCGATACCATGCTCTCTGCAGCGGACCACATCGAGGAGACGGTGTTCCGGGGCGGCGCGCGGGTGTTGGCTCTGGGGCCGCTGCCGTCGGCCTCAGCGCGTGCCCTCGGCGCAGAGCTCCGTGGCCCGCCACCGCCCGACCCGCTGCCCCGGGCGCTGGAGCAGGCGGCCTCCACGCTCGTGGCGGCGTGCGCCGAGGCCCGGGCGCACCCGCTGCGATGGCCCGACGAGCGTGACGACACCGTGTGGGAGAGCCTGCCGGACTGGTTCCCACTGGGGCCTCAGGGCAGGCGCCTGGGAGTGGCCGCCTACCTCCTCAGCCCCCGGCGGGCACGAGACGAGCTGGATGCCCTCCGCGACTACGCCCGGGCCGGCACCTGGCGGGGCCTACCCTACCGCGAGACCCGTCGGCAGTGGGCGGCGCTGCGGGGTAGATGGCGTGTCCGAGCCCCTCTGCTTCCGGTGGCGCGCCTTGCGAAGGAGGCGCAGGAGACGGCGCGATCCCGCGAGTGCGTCATCGCCAGGAGAGGGCTGCTCCAGGCCGCCCTCGCCCTCCACGAGTACAAAGCGCAGCACGGCGCCCTCCCCAGGAGCCTCGCCGAGGTCGACATCGAGGGCTTCCCAATCCCGGACGACGTGTTCAGCGGCAAGCCCTTGGTCTACCGGCGCCACGGCAGCAGGTACACGTTGCACAGCATCGGGCCCGACGGGGAGGATGATGGCGGGACCCTGGGCAGCAGGAGCGGGGACATCGTCTGGCCCTCGCCGCCACCCCCGGTGCCCGCAGAACTGCTGCCGCCACGTGATGCGTGAGCCGGGTGACCCTTCGGGTCGCTTGCGGGCGAGGGATGCCCGCGTGGAGGGGAGGCCGTCGCCGTTCCACCTCTCCCCTCGGGAGAGGTCGCGCCAGACGCACCGGCGCGGGTGAGGGGGAAGCCCACCGAGCCTGCATCGGGGCCCTCCATCGGCCGTGGCGCGTACCGGAGGGCAACCCTTCGGCCAGCGCCGGGTGGGTTCGCCCCTCACCCTCCGCTCCGGCCCTTCGGGCCGTCTCGGAGACCTCTCCCGGGCGGCCCTTCGGGCCTGGGAGAGGTGAACGGCACCCCTTCGGCCATCGCTGGTGGCACTCCCCTCACCCCTTCGCTAGGCGCTGCGCTGCAGGCGCAACGCCCGACGTCTGCCGAGGGGAGAGGTTAGGAGGGTCTTTCGCCGTCTAGTACCCAAACACCCGCGTGTCCCCGCGCTCCATGGCGAAGCGGTGCTCCTGCGCCGCCGGGAGCTTGTCCCCCGAATACAGGTCCTCCAGCGCCACGGGCTCGGGGAAGTGCAGCGTCTTTTCGCCCGTTTCCGAGGCGTGGATCGTGATGAACCCCGGCCGGCCGCTGATGACGTCATTGCTCTCGCAGTAGATGTGCACCCCCGCGTCGCGCCCGAGCTCCCTCAGTACGTTCGCCGAGACCTCCAGGCCCCCGCAGAAGGTGGTTGTCCGCGCTGCCTGCTTGCGCATCGCCAACGCGACATGCTCCGTGCCCTCGTAGGTGCCCAGGCTCACGACCCCCTCCTGCCCGGGGACGACTGAGAACAGCGGCGCCACCTGGCTCGCCGGGCCGAAGGGGGAGCTGGATAGCCGCTGCAGCGGCACCGGAGCATCTTGACTGACGGCGACTCGCGCGGCGGTTCCCTCCGGCGCCTGCACCACCTCGAAGCCCAGCAGACGGCGGATGTTGTCCAGCGAGGCGTCCTCGTTCACGTACCCCGGCGCGTACATCCACAGGGCACTCTTGCCCTCGGTGGCCCGGAGAATACCGGCGAGCTGCTGGTCGGTGACGCGATAGGCGTTGAGGAACACGAAGAACCGGACGCTCTCGGGCACCGTCCCGTCGCACACATCCTCCATCAGGTACAGCCCCACCGGGCAGCCCATGCGGTTGAACTCAAGACGCATCTGGGAGACCGAGGGAGCGGTGATCGCGTTGCCATTGCGCAGGCAAAAGAAGCTGTCCTCATCGGTGATGATGGCCACTTCGGGGGAGAACCTCGCCGGCGCCTTGCGCTCTTGCCAGATGTCTCTGGTGCGGGCGAAGTTGTCGTAGATCGTGGCGTCGGCCATCCAGCCGGTGCCGAAGTCCATCCACCAGGTGGCGCAATGGCGCTCGAACTGGTGGCCGAAGTTGCGGCGGTACGCGCCGAGGGTCTCGCGCATATCGTCCGTGCGGCCGTAGCCCGCACTGGGGTCGGCAAGATGCGTGCGGGCGTCGTCCTCATTGAGCCACAGCTTGCCGTGGGCCTGGATCGAGTCGCACGGTGCCATGAACGGCCCCACGCCCCCCGCGCCCCGGTCGTTGTAGGAGATCGGCGAGCAGATGATGTCCACATCCGGGCAGTCCAGCAGCCTCCGCAGCCGCAGGTGCCCACTCACCGCCGGGCCGTAGGCGAAGCCGGAGACCTCGTACAGATAGCCGTAGAAGAACACCCCCAGCTTCCTGCCGCCCGTCTCCTCCTTCACGATCCGCGCGGTCTGCTCCAGATAGTCGCACATGCACTCCTGCATGAACCGGGCGAAGTCGATCTCGAAGCGTTGGGCCACCGGGTCGCGGAACTCGCCCAGCGCGCCCGTGGTGCGCTCCTGGACTGTAGGCACGCGGATGGTGTCGAAAGTCACCTCCGGCTGTCGCCACGCCTCACACAGGGCGTCGACGGTGCCGTACCTCTCCTGCGCCCAGCGGGCGAAAGCCTCCCGGAAGGGCTCCTCGAAGCAGGGCATGATCCTCTCCCACGTGTGGTCGTAGAACCACTCCCCGGCGCTCTGGGCCGTGACGTGATAGCCCGGTACGTGCTCGCCGAAGTCGGCCTCGAGGTGACGGACGATGAGCCGCAGGGCCTCGGAGGCGTCCCGCCGCCACAGCTCCGAGGCGGGGGAGCTCATGGGCATCGGGCCGGTGTCGTAGAGCTGCTGTTGGTCCGGGTGGGCCTGCTTCCACCAGGCGGGCGCATCGAGGTGCAATCTTGGCAGGACGAGGGCGTCCGGGTTGACGGACAGGATGTGTCGCATCTGGGCATCGACGGCGGTGTAGTCCGGTGCCGCGCCTTCTTTGGGCCACGGCACATCCATCGGCGGGGTGCCGAAGTTCAGCCCGCGCTCGGCCCCGAGCCTCAGCAGCTCGTCCGAAGCGGAGCTGTCCCCCCCGTAGATGGTCCACGGCGGGCCCTGGTGGATCACCTGGACCTCGATCTCCCTCTCCTGCTCGGAGCGGAGCCAACAAGAGAAGCTATAGGTCTTGCCCTTCAGCAGCTCCAGGCGCTGGTAGAGGTGGATCTCGTAGATCTGCTGACCGGGACTGCCGATGCTTACCCGCAGACAGCTTCGGCCCTCCTGCGGGTTAGCCGTATCCAGCGAATAGTTGGCCTTCGCACCGGCGCTATCGTTGAGGAAGTAGGTCCAGGCCTCCGGCAGCTTGTCGCCCTCGAAGTCGCCGCCGGCGATGAGGTTGCCGGGCAAATGGTTCTCCGCCGTCCCCTCCTGCAGGCGCACGTCGTCCACGAACCAGTCGCCGACCGGTGTCACGTTGCGGATGTGCACCGCGCAGTTGTCGTCATCCTGGGGCATGGTGAAGCTGAAGCCGAACTGCTTCCACTCGGGTCCTACTTTGCAGCGCATGGGACTGGCCCCACCACCGGCGGTGTGAAGGAACAAGAAGGGCGCCATCGGCTCGCCATTGACCATCAGCGTCGGGATGCCATCGACTTCCTGCACCCGGGCCTCGAGGGACAGGGCGCAGAGTGGCAAGAGCAGGAGCAGGGCGACGGCGACAGAGGCAATGTGGGCGGTCATCGGAGGGCCTCCTTAGGTTTGGGGAAGGCTTGACTGACCAACACCGTGGGGCTTCGCCCCAGACCCCGACGATCCTGCGGATCGGTGCGGGGACCAGTCCCCTGGACCCCACGTGCACACAACGTCAGGATGCCTGCCCGCCTTGCCTCCCCGGCGGCTTGGGGCCGAAGTACTGATACAGCCAGCAGGCGATGCGGCCATTGTACAGCTTCCGGCGGTGTGTCGCATGAGCGCCGAACAGCCCCTGGAAATGCTCGTGGGGAGTGAGGACGAAGCAGCTCCACAGCTTGAGCCGGCGATACAACTCGCCGATGTCGCGGTACAGCGCCTCCGCCTGCTTCACGTCTCCCAGGCGCTCGCCATAGGGCGGATTGCAGAGCAGGTAACCGTACTTGTGGCCCGTCTTGAACTCCTGCAGGGGCCTGTGGGTGAACTCGATGGCGTCGGTCACCCCGGCGCGCTCGGCGTGGCGCCTGCATAGCGCGATGGCGCCCTGAGCGATGTCCGAGCCCCAGATGCGCAGAGGTTTGTCGGGCTGAGCGAGGTCATCGGCCTCCTCGATCGCCGCCGCCCACAGCTCCCGGGGAATGCAGGGCCACTTGAAGGCATCGAAGGAGCGTTGAGTTCCGGGGGCGATATTGCGGCCGATCATCGCCGCCTCGATGGGGATCGTGCCTGAGCCGCAGCAGGGGTCGGCGAGGATGTACTCCGGCTGCCAGTGGCAAAGGTAGATCATGGCCGCGGCCAGGGTCTCGCGCAGCGGCGCCGGGGCCTTGAGGTCGCGGTAGCCGCGCTTGTGGAGGCCCTCGCCGCTGGCATCGAGGGTGAGGGTAACGGTGTCCTTCAGCAGCGCCACCTGGATCCGGTACCGCGGCCCCGTCTCCTCGAAGCGCTCTCTCCCATACCGGCGGCTCATCGCGGTGACGATCGCCTTCTTCGTCACCGCCTGACAGGCCGGGACGCTGGAGAGCTGCGATTTGACGGACTTTCCCGCTACGGGGAACTCGGCGTCCTCCGGCATCCATTCGGCCCAGGGCAGTTCCGCCGTCTGGTCAAACAGCTCGTCGAAGGTGGTTGCCGAGAACTCGCCCAGGCAGACCTGTACGCGATCCGCGCAACGCAGCCAGATATTGGCCCGGCAGATCGCCTCCATGCCCGCCTCGAAAGCCACCCTCCCGCGGTCCACGGTGAGGTCCTCATAGCCGAGCTTCCGCAGCTCGTCGGCGACGAGAGACTCAATGCCGAAGGCACAGGTTGCGATGATCCTGGGCATACACACGCCTCGATCTGAAGTCGCGCCGAACAACGGCGCACGACCAACGGCCGACGTCGCGGGGCTCCGCCCACGCCCCCCACGATCCTGCGGATCGTCTGGGGGCCTCAGGCCCCAGACCCCATCTGTCACACCCCACACGCGAACGGCTCGCGCCCTACTGCGGCTCGCCGAACTTGAGCCGCGGAATCTGCTCGCACAGGATGCCGCCATCCACCACGATGGTCTGCCCCGTGATATATGCCCCCGCCTCGCTCGCCAGCATCACCACGGCGCCGATGCAGTCCTCCGGCTTGCCCATCCGCCCCAGCGGGATGTGCTCCAGCAGGTACTCCCAAAAGCCCCCGGAAACCTCGAAATCCTCGGCGATCTCCGTCTCGATCAGGCCGGGAGCCACGGAATTGACGGTGATCTTGTAGGGTGAAAGGTCAATGGCCAGCGACTTGGTCAGCATCTCCAGAGCGCCCTTGGAGGCATTGTACGGAGCAAGATGCGCCTCGGCCTGCAGGCCGTTGGTGGAGGAGATATTGATGATGCGACCCCCGCGGCCACGCTCGATCATGCCCCTCGCCACCTCCTGCGCCAGGAAGAAGGGGCCCTTGACGTTCACGTTCATCGTCGTATCCCAGGACTTCTGACTCACCCTGTGGAAGGGCTCGAGGAAGGCGACACCGGCGTTATTGACGAGGATGTCGATGGCGCCGACCTCATCGTGAACCGCCCCGATCACCGCCGGGATGCCCTGAATATCGGCGATATCGTGCTGGACGGCGAAGCCCCGGCGGCCCAGTTCGCGGATCTGCGCGACCACTGCATCGGCGGCCTCGGCCGCCTGCCGGAAGAGAATCACCACATCGGCGCCCGCCTGAGCGAGACCGAGGGCCAGGCCGCGCCCGATGCCGCGCGAGCCCCCGGTGACGAGAGCGGTCTTCCCGGCAAGAGAGAACGAAGACATAGCGACCTCCGAAAGCGGCGACGGCACAGGATGACGGCAACGACGACGGCGACGACGACGGCAGCGACAGAGGAACAGGATGGACAGGATAACGGCGGATAACGGCGGATGACGGCAACGACGACGGCAGCGACAGTTCAACAGGATGGACAGGATGACGGCGGATAGCAGCAACGACTACCGACACCGACGAACAGGAGGGCCAGGATAACGGTCTCGCCCTTCGGACCGTGGCCGTTGACTCGCGACGCGTGACCCGCCGACTCGTGACCTCCGTTACCTTAGCTTTCCTGATGCATCAATCGGCCATACATCCACGACACGGCCGCCTTGATGGACGTAGATCTCGCGGTACAGATTGCAGGTGGTACAGGCGTGCGAGGGGATGAGTTGGACCTTCTCGCCCACGCTCAGTGCCGGGCCGTGCACGTCCAAGAAGCCGTGCTCCTCGGACTTGAAGAACCCGATCTCGATGTCCGGCCTGTCGCGGACGACCGGTGGGCCGAACTCGGCGCCCACCCCTTTGACCCCGACATCGAGCACGGCCCGCGAGGGCTCCGCCGAGCTGATGCAGGTCGCCAGGACGGACAGAGCGATCTCGAACTCCGGCCGCACGCTCTGATAGCGCCAGTCCATGGTGGGGTAGGTCCCGGCCTGGATCTCGTCCATGCCCTCCAATACCCCGCTGACATCATAGGTGCCCGTGCCGCCGCCGCTGATGATGGCCACCGGCAGGCCGTGGTGCTCGATGTACCGTCCTGTTCCGGTGAGTAGCTCCATGGACTGCCGCGTGGCCGCGATGCGCTCCTCGTCGTCCTCCAGCAGCACCGTATGGCCCTCGAAGCCCTGCAGGCCGTCGAAGCGCAGGCCGGGCAGCGAGTCGATGAGGCGCGCCATCTCCAGGCACGGTCCGTCGGGGAGGACCCCGCAGCGCTTCATGCCGATCTCCACCTCCACCAGGCAGCCGAGGGTCTTGCCCGCGGCGCTTGCCATCTCGGACAGTTGGCGGCAGTTGATCTCGGAATCCACGGCGACGCGTACGGTCGCCGCGTCCAGTAGCTTCAGCAGCCGCTGCACCTTGATGGGTCCCACTACCTGATTGGCGATGAGGATGTCGTCGAAGCCCGCGGCGACGAGCACCTCGGCCTCGCCCACCTTGGCGCAGGTGACCCCGACGGCCTCGCGCTGAAGCTGCCGGCGCATGAGCGTGGTGCACTTGTGATTCTTGAAGTGTGGCCGCAGCTTGCAGGGCCGCTCGGCGAAGAAGTCGGCCATGCGGTCGATGTTCCGCTGACAAGGGTCGATGTCCAGGATCACCGCCGGGGTATCGAGGTCCTCGATGGGTGCGCCGATGGGCCAGGTGTCAGACATGTTCAGCTCCTGTGTGATGTCGTGCGGCAACGGCGGTGTCAACGGCGGTGTCGACGGCGGTGTCGACGG
>CAYRFY010000095.1:14663-16329 GCA_964423635.1 uncultured Armatimonadia bacterium
ACGGCAGTGTTGACGGCAGTGTTGACGGCATCGAGCCGGGGTGCTCGAAGTGGAGCGGCGGACGGCGCGGCTACTGCCGCTCGCGTGCCTGAATCTCCACTGCAGCCATGGAGGAGGCGGGCAGCAAGATCTGGTAGGCCCCCTCGCGCGCCTCGATCGCGGCCTCCCGGATGGAGATCTCCCGGGGCTCGCGGAGGTTGGTGGCCGTTGGCGAGGGGCCGGTGAGCAGCCAGGCCTCGGCCCGGCCCTCCTGCGCCGCGTCCGGGGTCCGGATCGTCGCCGAAACCGGCTCGTCGATGTTCTTATTGACGATCATCAGTGTGACGGTCCCGTCGGCCCGGGTGGCGGCGTTCACTCCCAGGTCCGGCACCGCGCCACGCTGCTGCGGCTGGAACTCCTGCACCGCCTCCACGCGGAACCACGCCTTGCCGGCGGTGGGGCTGCCGTCCAGCTTTCGCGCCAGGATTTCGATGCCCGTGGCGTCCTTGAGAGTGACGTAGTCCACCTGCACCTGCGTCCAGTCCGCATCACCGCGCACGTCGCCGCCCAGAGTGCACGACTGCGTTGCCGTCCAGCCCCTGGCGTCGCCAACCTGGAAGCCGGCGCCGCGATTGCCGCTGAGCCCCTCGGTCTTGACCAGCCCTGTCAGCCGATACCCGGTATTGGCCTTCGCCGGTAGCTCGATGCGCGGGGCGTAGTAGTTCACATCGGTGCCGGAGAACTCGGCCGTCACCACAGGGCCCTCCACGGTCTGCTTCACATCCCCCTCCGGCCTGCGGTCCTCCCAGGTGTAGTCCTCGGCAAGCAGGTTCTCCTCATAGAGTCTGAACTCAGAGGGCTGCCCGCTGCGCTTGGAGACCCCCACGGCACCCTCGAACTCCCAGGTCTCGCAGTCTACATCGACCTCAACCAGCGTGTCTCCGAAGTGTTGCGCGTAGAGTTGATAGATGAGGAAGTTCGCCTGCAAGGCGGGCGTCTGCTCTTTGTGCACGTAGCCCTGGATCATACCCCAGTATTCATTGGAGAACTGCCAGAAGTTGGCCATCAGGATGCGGTTTTCCGGCCGCAGCATCACCCGCAGATGCTCGGCGTTGCGCAGGGCGTTGGCCAGGGCCTGCCGGTACGGTACGGGCTCTTGCTGTACGAAGTGCCCATTATACTCGGTAATCGCAAGCGGAACATCCTCCCGCCCGGTGTATTCGAAGATCAGCGCAAGTAGCCTGTCGTAGATGATCTGGATATCGGCGTCGCAGGCGGTGCAGGCCTGCATCAGCGTATGGCCGTCCACCTCGTCGGCATTGCCGCTGTAGACGGGCTTGTAGGTGTGCTCGATGGCGAAGTCCATCACACTCCCGCAGCCGGCGAGCACCTGCTCGTTCCAGTCCGGAAGCCAGTATTGGATGATGGCTCCCAGCTTGATTGTGGGATCGACGGCGCGCATCGCCTCGCGGTAGCGCAGGTAGCGCCCGGCGTACTGCTCCCCGGTATAGATGCGCGGATTGGGCCTGTCGGCGGACTTGTGCTCTCCGTGATAGCTCTCATTGCCGTACTCGAACCACACCACGTTGTAGGGCTCCGGGTGGCCGTCGCCGGCGCGGAGTGCGGCCCAGTCCTCGCCGCCATTGGGATTGGACCCATCGTTGGGGGAGTTGAGGTACTCCACCAG
>CAYRFY010000096.1:0-6466 GCA_964423635.1 uncultured Armatimonadia bacterium
GAGACGGGAGGAGGGGGGAGAACGACACTACATCCACCGATAGAGGCCTGACTGTGGCGGGATGTAGCCTCAATGCGTTCATGCATAATGTGAGTTTCCAGCCCGCCTCGACCGATCCACGGGATCGGTTGCCGGCCTTGGCACCGACCCGAGGCGAATCTCCGCGCGGTGCTCGTCGGTCTGAGGCGAAGCTTCGCTAACCGGCCAACGCCTACGGAGATCAGCAGCCAACCGACGAGGGTGTGTCCCGCGGGGCGCGACGCCCGCGAACGGTGGAGTGGTTGCCGGCGATGGTTCCGTCTCTCACCATGCGGGCCTGGAGACCCGCGGGCGCGGGCTGGATGACGGTGAGCACTTTCAGGCGCACGTCGGGGGGCACCGACGTTGTCGTGGACGTGCTCCCCCTCCTCCCGTCTCGCCCGCCGTTTGGGCGAGTAAGGGAGAGGGGGTCGGGGGGTGAGGCGCCGTTCGGACGGCACCGGCGGCGGGTCCCGCCCAGCGGGGCCCGCTCCACCAACGGCAGGCGTGTCTCGCCGTTGCCGTCGTCGTTGCCGTCACCCAGCCCCCACGCCCCATAGCCATACAAGGGGTCGGGGGGTGAGGCGCCGTCCGCAGGGCCGTCGGGGTCGCCCCGCGGAGTGTGGTGGCCTGTCGGCATCCACAAAGACAGCGGGCGGAGCTCACGCTCCGCCCGCTGCGCCAAGTGCCGGGCATCTCAGGGAGTGCTATCCCCCTACTGGGCCCGGCGTCGCCCCTCGGAAGGGGCGGGCATCACGGTCTTGTCCATGGCCCACCTCCTTGTCTGCCACCGTCGCCTGGTCTTCGTCATTCCCACCGCCTGCGCCGGTCGCGTGGCCTAACGGCCGCCGTCTCTCCGCGCCGGAAGGCGCACGAGCCGGGGAGTGGGTGATCAGCCCCACCCCTCAAGCCCTCACGGGGTGATCGGGCCCGCGAAGCCGGGCGGCCGTTGGTACCTGAATGTGGTAAGGGATACGGCCTTCCACATTCGCGACCCCTGTAGACCGAGGAGCGTTCCCTGCTAAGGGCCGGGGAAGACACAGCGGAACACCAAGACGCGGGCATCCTGAGACCGGCGGAGCAGGCCGGACAGGTCGCTCGTCTACACGCGATCCCTCACTGTCCTGCGTAGCCAGACGGGCGCTGGGAATGACATGCCCCCGGGAAGGCTTCAGAGCACCGGCGGCGTCCCGAGCGGCGTCCCACCCCTACAGCTTCCGGTAGTACATCACGCTGGGGATCTCGATGTCGAAGCCCACGGCCTCGTAGGCCCTGCGCGCCGGGGAGTGGGCGTCGTCGAGGCCGGTCTGCACCGAGGCGTACTCAAGCCCCTGCTGCCGCATCCAGTCCAGCGCGTACTGATACATCCGGCGCCCCACACCGCGCCCATGCCGGTCCGGGTGCACGGCGTTATTGCCGATGACCCCGACCTTGGCCTCAGCATCTCCGACCCAGAAGGTGATGAACCCCACCACCTCCCAGTCGATCTCCGCCACCCACATCCGCTCGGGATACCGACGGAAGCCCTCCTCGACCTGGTCCGACTTGCCCGCGATCCCGTCGGGGCGGAGACGCTGGTACAACTCCTGACCCATGCGCCGCCGGATCTCGGCGAAGATGGGCGTCCAGGCCAGGGCGGCGATCTCCCGGACCCGGGGGATGTCGGCCTCGGTGGCCGCACGGATGATGAGCTCGTCGGTCATGGCCGTCTCCTGAGATGGTATGGGTGCGCGACGGCGCCACCGCTTCCGTCCCCTACTACTGCGCCCCGGACCCCATCGCCGCCGTCCGCTCCGGGCTTCGGTGCAGCTCAACGCCGGCATACGATAGCTCCGTGGCGTCCAGCGCCGCCCATTGCGTGACCCGGCCGTCTCGGATACTCACAAACCCCGCCGCACCGCTCAGTCTCGCCCCCTCCGCCTCGCCCCCGGGCTCGCCGAGAAGCATGATGTCCGTGGCCTGTGGCCAGGCGATCTTCGCCCCGCGGAGGCCCTCCCCCTGCAGCAGCTCCACGCGGGGGCGTGGGGTGCCCTCGCGCCGGGGGACCATCACCGCCAGGAAGTGGGGATTGACGGCTTTGACGGTGTAGCCAAGCCGTGGGTGCGCGCCCTCCCGTGAGGTCGCGAACCACCCGGTTTCCACCCGACCGCCCTCGGGGTGCGCCCACAAAACGTCCACGCTCGCCCCCGGCAGCAGGACTTCCTCGGCGGGAAAGATGGTGAACGGCGCCGGTGCCATCTGCGCGTCGGCGGCACCCAACGCCACGGCGCCTGCCGGCATCGCCTCGGGGTCCACCGGAGGCTCGGCAGTCGCCGGGAGCACCAGCCAGCGAGCCAGCTCCGCCTGGGTCTCGCGCAGTGACAGGTGGATGGTGTGGCGACCCGCCTCCAGGGAGAACTCCCTCGGGCCGCCCTCATCCCTGTTTGAAACGGCATCCCAGGCGAAGGCGGCCCCGGTCTTCAGGTCCCATGTCAGCCGGTCCCCGTCGTCGACGGAGACGAAGAAACTGTCGGACTTGCCGCTCTCCAGACCTCCGGCGCGCACCAGGCCGTAAAGTCGGTACTCCCCGGCCTGAGGCAGGTCGAAGGTGAAGTCGGCGCTTGCCGCCTTGGTCTGCAGGGTGCTCCCCAGGACGTCGAAGCCCCGCGGCCGGGGCGAGGCGCTCAGGACCTGCCCCTCCACATCAAACCGCATGCCGGCGGGAATATGCCATTGCCAGGTGTACTCATGCTCGGAGCCGTCCTTGTCTATGTCGTCATAGACCACGAGGTACGGTGGAATACCCGCCTCGGGACGTCGGAAGAAGAAGGTCCGGTTGGCCCGCCGTACCGGAGACGTGGGCAGAGGGACCCAGTCCGCATCGTACCGGACGCTCCAGGCCTCCTGCGCATCCACCCGTGTCCAGTCCAGCGCCGGCCCGGACCAAAAGCCCGTGATCTTGCCGCCGCTCTGGTTGTGGTAACGCATGGGCTGGCCCTGACCGTCGATGAGCACCACATTGTGGGCATAGCTGCTGCCGCTCTTCTCGGGGTCGCCGTCATTGCCGTAGCCCGAGTCGCTGGCCAGGTCGCTGCCGAAGACCCGGAAGGTGAAGGTGCCCTTGTCGCTTTGGTCGTGTCCCTGGGCGTACGGTCCGGCCTCGATGGCCAGATGTGCGTCATCGGGCTCAAAGCCCGTGCGCGAGACCACCAGGCCGCGGCCGCGGAAATGGAGGCCCGAGGGAAGCAGCTCGCCGGGGTCGGAGACCACCGGGCACGGCTCGTACCAGAGCAGATACGCCAGCAAATCCCGGGGCTGATAGTCGGCGATGGAAAACCTCCCCGGCCCCACCTGCCACTCCCAGCCCATCAACCCGGCCAGGGCCGTGTAGCTCAGCCGCCTCTCGCCCGGGTGCTCGTCGAACTGCCGCAGGAAGGCGAAGGGCTGCAGAATCTGCGGACTGCTCCAGCGCTCGCCGGGCACAGAAGGGTCGGAGCGCGCAAGCTCCGCCAGCCGGCCGCAGGCGTAGGAGTACACCGGCCAGGGGCGCTGACCGTGGCCGCAGTCGGACAGGTTGTTCCACCTCACCCGATCCGGCAGTGTCTCGGCGATCAGCCACGGGGCGATGAGATGATAGTTGGTCTCGGTGAACAGATCGCCTCTCCCCTGCCGCCGCAAGACCTCGATGAACTCCACTCCCGAGCCGATGCCGTAGCCCAGATAGCTGGGACCCTCATTGCCGCAGCCGTCGGCATCCACGCCCAGGGTCAGATAGTCTCGCAGGTGCCGGCGACAGTCGAAGAGGATGGCCTGCTCCGCCAGACGAGTCTCGCCCTCCATAGCCAGCATGCCCACTCCACAGGCGCCCATCAGCCCCGGGTCCCAGTTCCATACCCGGTGCAGTGGCCGGCGCCCCCAGCCCTCGGCAAGACTGCGCTCGTGGATGTCGGTCACGAACCCTACCAGCGTGATCTTCACCCGCCGCCGCTGCTCGGGGCTGAGACGATCCCACAGCCAGTCATAGCCGAAGGCCAGCGCCCGCACATAGAGGGTGCGGGTGTAGGTGAAGCCCCCGGCCAGGAAAGGCTCCTCGGCGGTGAGGCGCCCCGCGGCATTCACCAACGCGGTAGCGGCGTGCTCGCCGAAACGCGCGTCCCCGGTGATCCGGTAGGCGGCGGCGAGAATCTCCATAGGGAAGCCGGCGTTGTGCAGATGTCCCTCCATCGCCGCCCGCCAGGCGGTGCCCTCGAGCTCGCTGCTCTCCGCGAAGTCGTACAGCGTCGCCAGAGGGTCTGCGGCGTCGTACGACCGGAGATACTCCTCGGCCAGGGCGACCAGGCGCCCATAGGCCTCCTGGCGGCTGTCACCGCAGCTTTCCTTGGCCCGGATCGCCGCGAGCCTATCGGCGGTGAGCAAAAGCCGCGGGTGCGGCGGCCCGCCTGTCTCGCTCTCCGGTAGCAGTTGGCGCTCGCGCTGCGCCTCGGCACAGCGTCTGGCCACGGCGGCGGCGTCCTCGGCGTTGAGAAACTGCACCTGGTCCAGGTCGACCCAGTTGGGCTCCCGCGTGCCCAGGTTCGCCAGGAACTGGATCAGATCGCCGGGCTTGAGGGCAGCCGCACGCAGCGTCTTGACCGGCCCTCGCTCGTATCGCAGGGACGACAGCGGCACGTAGAACTCCAGCCACTCCCCGGCGCTGTGCAGCAGGTCGCCCAGATCGGCCCGGAAGTAGCTGAGCTCGGCGCCCTCCGTGGCGATGCAAAGGTGCATCATCAGACCGCCCGCGGCACCCCGGGGAGCGCGGAAAGCTCCGTAGATGCCGGCCAGGGAGCTCAGGTCGGTCTCGGGGAGGGCACGGTGTACCCAGCCGTAGGAGAACTCCTCCGGGTCGATGGCAAGCCGCAGGGCACTTTGGCCTGAGAAGGGCGCCTCCGCATGGAGGCTCACCGTGGTATTGGTCTTCCGGTTCCAGCCTTCATCGGCGTCGGGGGTCTCGAAATCAAAGGTGTGAAGAGGAGCGGCCGGGAGCGTCGCGCAGCAGGCGACGAGCAGCAGGAGGGGGGTCATGAGCCACCTCGAAAGCGTGGAGTTCGTGACAGACTTCGCCGGAATTGCCAAAGACCCCTCCGGACAGCCGGGCACGCCGCAGGCCCGCGCCGAGGGGAGGGAAGGATCGTCGGCCATCGACGCCGAAACGAGATCACATGCCGGACGAACCCGTGGCCCCACTGTGCCGGGGCTATCGAAGCCCGCAGGCCCGCGTCAGTCCTGGCCTCCGGCCGGCGAATGTCCATGGCCCCCGCCCACGGTCTGCACCCCAAAAGGAGACAGACGGCAGATGAACGGCATCTTCGGCGGTCCGCTACGTGGCCTCATCGTCCCCCGCAACCACCGTAACAAGCGCATCAGCAGCTACAACATCGAGGGCAAGAACAACGACTGGTGGCCTCTGGGCCCCGGCAGTACAACAACCCTCGCCGCCATCGACGGCCCCGGCTGCATCACCCACATCTGGATGACCACCGGCTCGGAGGAGCCCGCCTGGACCCGGCGTGTGCTCTTGCGCATGTACTGGGACGGCGAGGACAATCCCAGCGTCGATGTGCCCATGGGCGACTTCTTCGGTGTCGGCCACGGCGAGATCCGGCAGTGGGAGTCCGTGTGCATGGGCATGTCCGGCCCCGACGGCCGCAATCGCTCCGCCTTCAACTGCTGGCTGCCCATGCCCTTTTCCACCGGAGCCCGCATCGAGGTGGTCAACGAGAGCGAGCAGGGGCGGCCGCTGTACTTCTACATCGATTACGAGGCCTACGACAGCCCCGATCTGGAGGCCCTGAAGTTCCACTGCAACTGGCGCAGGGAGAACCCCTGCGACGGCTGGGCCGAGACGGGTTACAACGTGGGAGACGCCGATCTGAACCAGAAGCCCAACCTGACGGATGAGGGCAACTACCTGATCCTCGACGCCGCCGGCAGCGGCCACTACATCGGCTGCAATCTGAGCATCGACAATGTCGCCGGGCAGTGGTGGGGCGAGGGTGATGACATGATCTTCATCGACGGCGAGAGTTGGCCGCCCAGCCTCCACGGCACCGGCTCGGAGGACTACTTCAGCCACGCCTACGGCATGCAGGATGTCAGGGGGCTTTTCAACGGCACCAGCCTGTACAACCGGGAGCACAAGAACTGGGAGGGCAAGTGGACGGTGTACCGCTGGCACATTGTGGACCCGATCGCCTTCACCGAGTCGATCCGGGTGAGCATCGAGCACGGCCACGCCAACTCGCGCTCGGACGACTACTCCAGCACGGCCTACTGGTACCAGACCGAGCCGCACAAGCCCTTCGAGGCCATGCCGGCGGTGGACAAGAGGCTGCCCAATGACGTGGAGGGGTGAGAACAGCGAAGAGAGGCGGCGAGGGTGCCGTTGGCCGTCGTGGGGCGGGCTTTCCGGCCCGCCGCCGTTAGCCGT
>CAYRFY010000096.1:6566-16239 GCA_964423635.1 uncultured Armatimonadia bacterium
CGTGGGGCGGGCTTTCCAGCCCGCCGCCGTTAGCCGTCGTGGGGCGGGCTTTCCAGCCCGCCGCCGTTAGCCGTCGTGGGGCGGGCTTTCCACTCAGATTATGCAGGTTCCGGGCGGGCGCTGGTCGGAGGGGCCTTCCGCCCCCTTCATGCATAATCTGAGTCTCCAGCCCGCCGCCGTTGGCCGTCGTGGGGCGGGCTTTCCAGCCCGCCGCCGTTCCCGCTTTGGGCCACGCACTGTCCGCTATGTGGCGTCCGGATTGTCTGGGGCGACTTGGCCGTCAGACAAGCGGCGCAAGGAGTAGGACGGGAAGGCGCTGGGCCACGTCTCGGGTGTCACAACGACGCAGCTTGCCACGTACTGCCGCTTCCATGCGTCGCGGACGCCGCTCTCGTGCCGCAGTCGCTCCGCTAGGCGCTCGCGGAACGGCTCCAGGTCAGCCAGCTCCGGCCCCAGTGCTGAGACATCGTCGACCAGTACGAACACGAAGGGCTTCGTATCCCGCGCCATCAAATGGAGATACGTGTAGCTACCGCGAGCCTTGGGCACCAGCTCAGCGTTGATGAGTTCGTTGCCCCTGCGCTTCGTGCGTTCTGTCGTGCGCCGTTCGGAGGGGCGAGGGTCCTTGTCGACACCGGACGCTGAGGGGTTCTTGACTTCGATCAGCAGCATCCGCGCGGGCTCCTCGACGACGAAGTCCACTACCTTGCCGGGCGGATGCGGAGCGTCGCGCTCCTGGCCATCGAGCTTCTCGACGTCCACGGCCCCGGTGAACGTGAACTCGAGGCCGCTCTCCACGAAGAGCCAGGTCACTGCCGCCCCACCTCCAGCGCCCGCTGGAGCGCCGCGTCGTACAGGTCGGCAAAGGCATCGGAGATGGCGTTGGGATCGATGTCGAGGTACGAGTCGGTACTGTTCGCCCGGGCGTCGCCGGCTTGCGGGTCGAGATAGAGAGCGTGGTAGCGCACCTGATGCTCGGCTCGCGCCTTGAGGTCGAACTGCTTGAGGGTCACGTAGTCGTGGGTCGCCAGGAAGACCTGCACGCCCATCTGCTGCAGTTCGAGCAGGATGTCTACGACCGTTCCCATCATGCTCGGGTTGAGGTTGGCCTCGGGTTCGTCCCAGAAGAGAATGGAGCCCTCGGTCAAGACGCCGTTCTGGATGAGACGGTACAGAAGCCCTAGCTTGCGCATGCCCTCGGCGAGGAGAGTGAACTCCAGCTTGCCGCCTGGACCCTGGAGGAAGAACGTCTCGTTCTCCTCGACCACGCGTCCCTTGATACTCTGGCCGATCAGCTCAAGCAGGTAGGCGCGGTCCGAGGCCGGGGCGCCTCTGAGCGGCGGGAGAAACGCCCGGTCAATGATGTCGGCGTAGACTTCCTCGAAGTGCACCTCGCGCTCGGAGTAGAGAGACCGAAACCCGGGGGCGTTGGCCAGCATCTCCTTCACGGGGATGTAGATGCTCCGCACCGCATCGCCCATCCAGTCGCGTAGCCCGGTCAGCTCTGCCTGCTCAGGACGACTCTGGTTCGTGGCGAAGGAGGCCCCGAGGCGGCGCTTCCCCCGCTGCACATGAACCTCGCAGCGGTCAACGCCCACCTGCCGTCGCACGAGCCGACCTGGGTGTCTGTCCAGTGGGAGGAAGACACTCACCAGCTTCTCGACAAGCAATCTGTCGGGCTTGCTCGCCTCGCACGCCGCATACAGCACCTTCAGGATATGCGTCTTCCCTGTGCCGTTCGCACCGATGAACACGTTGATCCCCGGGCTGAGCGCCAGGTCCAGGTCGTCGAAGGCCGTGAAGTGCCTGAGCTTGAGGTGTGTCAGCGACATCGGACAGCCCTCCCTTCGGCGCAGCTATCGTAGCACACGGGCTCGGCGGTGTCACCCTCGCCCACGCGCCTCCTCACCGACCCGACGGCGGCGCGGCCCGGAGCTGGTTGTCCGCATCTCTCCCGGCGCCGCGCAGTCCGCCACACCAAACCGGTTCATGCTAACTCAACACAGGTGACCACGCGGACAACAGCGAACAGGGAATCGAAACCAGGTTGGCGAGATCGGGAGCTTCCGGCCCGCCGCCGTTGTGCGGTTGTTGGGGCGGGTTCTCCAGCCCGCCGCCGTTGTGCCCGTAGAGCAAACCCGCCAAAGCCCCTGGAGGTGATCACATGGTGGACCGCGAGGCGCGAGACAAGCTGTGCGCGCTCATCGAGCAGTGGCTTGATGGCGAGATCGGGCTGCAGGACCTGGACGAGAGGGTCGGCGAGCTTGACGCGGCCACGAAGGACCCGGCCGTGGCCGCGACCGCCTGGGAGATCTGCTCCATGGCCGACTGGGGGGAGGCCGAGGACGTGGCCCCGGACGAGCCGACCTGGAAATGGCTGCAGCGGGAGATGCTCCTGCTGAGGTCGGACGCAGAACTCCTGGAAACTTCAGTGACGAGGTGGACCTGGCGGCAGGTATTGGCGGGAGCGGGAGCCCTCGCGGTCCTCTTGATCGTGCTCGGGAGCAAATTCGTCTGGCCGACGGTGATCGGCATGGCCTCTATCGGCCTCATCGCTATCATCGTCACCGGCTGCGTGTGGCACTGGCTGGCGGCCCGAGGCGACGAGAACCGCGCCGGCGAACGCCCCCGCTGGGCTCCGGACCTCCTGGACCCCTTCACATCGGTCGGTGAGATGCTCGCGGTCCGCAGGAGTGTTCCGCAGTTTTGCAGACGCGAGTTCATCCAGCGCGAGCCGCGACCGGAAAAGCCGTGGTCCTGGCCCGGACTGCGCGAAGCCCTGCGAACGGTGGTGCTCACCATCGTGGGCGGCGGCCTTGTGTTGGCCGTGCTGGCCGTCGGCATGCCTATCGGCATTGCGGTGGTGCTGCTCGGACCCGACCGCGAGACACAGCGCCGGATTGTAGTGTCGTAGCACCGGGGGGGCGAAAGCGAGGGGCGGCCCGGGGCGCCAACGCCCTGCGCTCCCGCCGCCGTGGACGTGGGTGTTCCCCCGTTTCCACGAGTGGACAGCGCCGGGGTGAGGTGTCGCTCGGCCGGAGCCAACCGCCGTCGCCGGCGGTCGGTTCGCGCCGGTCCCTCTTGGTTGATGGCTCTGCGCTTAGGAGCGCCCTCGTGGCCCCCCTCCTCCCGTCTCGCCGGCCGTATCGGCGAGTAAGGGAGAGGGGGGCGGCCCGAAGGGCCGGGGGGTGAGGCGCCGTTGCCGTCCCCGCCGTTCCCCCCGCCGCTATTCCAGCGCCGGGCCGGCGATCTGCTCACCCCTCTGCTGTTTCGCCTGATCCTCCGGGTCGAAGGTGCCGTAAAACAGCGCGTTGGCATCCATCCACGTCACCAGCCGCTCCCATTCCCCGCCAGACAGCTTCACTTTCCCATGCCCCTGAAGCAGCATCTTCGTCACTGTGCTGGCCCTGGCGCCGTAGCGGTCCGGCTTACTCAGCGAATCGAGACTGTTTTGGTCCGAGATCGGCACCCTCGGGGCCAATGCGTTGTAGGAGACGGTGTAGTGCCCCTCGGGCGCCCCGGTGAGCGCGATCTTGCCCGCCGGCTCATCGCCGCTGTGACACGAGACGCAGTGGCGGTCCAGGACGGGCTGGACGAGCAGCGGGTAGCTGAAGGGCTTGCTCCCCTCCGGTCCGGACTGGATCTGCGACGCGGCGCGTCTCACCGCCGCCGGCATCTTCACCGGCGGCGCCGTGGTGCGCTCCTCGTGGCAGCCCACGCAAGACGTCGTTTCGCCCGGCTGCAGGTAGGTCAGGCTGCGCATGATCTGGATCGCCATCCCCTGCTCGTCCAGCGCCTGGAAGGCCAGCGGGGTATTGGCGGGAGCCCGAAAGTACGCCGAGCCGTCGGTCTCCACCGGCACCGTGCCCAGCACCTGCTTGCCGGGGGCGCCATGGGCCCTTCCCACCGCGGGGTTGTCAATGTCCGGCGTTGACTTGGGCAAGACCTGCAAGATACGCAGGGCCTTGATCGATCCGGGAGCAAGTCCTGGACTGCTGCGATACACATCCTGGAGGATGAAGTGCCCCTCGTCCGGCCGGTCCTGATCGCACACCGAGGGCAGTGGCTGCGGCCGCTCTCTGGGCCGCAGAGGCATCGGCCACAGACTGCTGATGGCGATATCCCGGTACAGGAGCTCCCTATTGCCGTGCGCATCCACCAGGTACAGGCCGAACATGTTGGGCACATTGCAGGTGGGCTCGCCGATCAGCCCGTCGAAGCTGTAGGCGGCGAGGAAGTAGGTTTCCGACAGTGGATACGGGCTGCGGTAGCAATGCCCCGGCCAGCGGTCGTTCTCGGGGGTGCTGCTCAGCTTGCCGACCGCCGAGAACCAGTAGGGCTGCACCTTCGTCTCGCCCTCGGGGAAGGGCACGTCCGGTGTCAGGCGGGTGATAGGCTCCTCGCCGTCCACTCCGAGGCCGACGTCGACGAGGATGATCGAGCCCGCGGTCATGGCGTGGTGCGCCGCGGCCGTAGCCATCACGCGTCGCGAGCCGGGTACCGCCACGGGCTCCCAGATCCCCACCGGGTTGAAGGTGTTGTTGCCGAAGAAGATCGCCGGGCGCGTGCCGTCGGGTGCGGTGGTCCAGAGCTGCTCGAAGAACACGGCATTGCGGTCCACGTAGTCCCAGCGGGTGTAGATGATGCGGCCATCGGGCAGGAAACCGGGGTCCCACTCCTGAGTCTCGTGACGCGAGATCGGCCGGCAATTGGAGCCATCCAGGTCGGCGGTGGTGAGCACGTAGTTCTCGCAGCCCGGCGAGCCACAGCGGTGCCAGCCTCGGCGCCGCGTAGAGATGAAAAGCAGCCTGCCGTCCGGGGTGTACCGCGGAGAGAAGTCCTCGTAGGGCCCCTCGGTGATCCGCCGCAACCTAGACCCATCGGCGAGGACCTCGTAGAGGCTGTAGGTGCGCCCCTTGTGGCCGTAGCGCGTGTCGTTTGGCGCCGTCTCGGCCTCACAGAAGGCGAACAGAATCCGGTCGCCCTCGTGCGACACGTCCAGATGCTGGTAACTCCCCGTCGGGAGCCTGCCATCCGTCAGCGCTCTGGCGGCCATGGAGCGACCCGGTTCTTGCAGGACAAACACGCCGCCCCCGGGCTTGGCATAGCGGCCGTAGTACTGGGTGAGCTGGTGGCTGAAGGCCCCGGGAACCTGCTTGACGAAGGCGATCGGCCCCAGGTCGGCCAGGGGGTTTGCCAAAGCGATCTCGCGCTTGAGCCGGTGCAGCCGCAGCCAGAGGTCCTCGGCCCCGGCGCCCACCATCCTTCCCCTGTCACAGCGCCATCGAAACTCACGGCTCAGGCGCTCCCAGCGGGCCGCCTGAGCCGACAGCGCGACGCCCGCCGCGGCCAGGTCGGCCAGCAGAGCATCACCGCGCTGCAGCAGCCTGTCCGCGGCCTCGGCGTAGCTCGATGGATTGCGCGGGGTGTCGATGCCATCCTGCAGCCGCCAGTCCCACTCGATCAGGGCCTGCTCGATGGCCCCGCGCGGCGCCGGGAGCACGGGTGGGGCGCCGGAGCCGTAGTCCGTGGGAGTCGGGCTCAGCGGAATGGCGAACTCGCGGCCCCCTGTGCTCAGCCTCACCTCACTCCAGCGCACCGCCGTCTCGCCCTCAAGACCCGCGGTCACCAGCCGCACCCTCTGAGCCCCACCCGGCGGGATGTCGAGTCGCAGGCGCGCGTGATCCCTGAGGGTCCGCGTCACTTCGGGGCCGCCCTCGACTCGCACAGCGACCCCTGCCGGCCTGTCACCGCTGAGGGCGGCTGTGGCCGAAAGAACGCAGCCCTCGCCCGGGTCCTTCACATCCACCACGACGCCGACGGTCTCACCCGGTGCCACGGCGGCCAGAAAGCCCGCGGGGCGGGAGGTGACGGCCACCTGCGGTCCCGGCGCGGCGGAGGGCGCGAGCAAAGAGAGCCCGCAGTGCGGCCCGGCGACCAATCCGGCCTCCCCATCCAACTGGTAGCTCGCGGGCGAGAAGTCCGGAAGCCCCGCGGCAAGCAGCTCCACCTCGGCCAGGCCGCAGGTCTGGAAGTCGTTGTACGAGGTCAGGACCACGATGCGCAAAAAGCGGGTCTTCACGCCATCGAGGGGCACGGATACTCTGGCCAGGTCCTGATCGGGAAGCTCGCCGGTGCCCACGCGCCGCCACTGGGCACCATCTTCGGCGACCTCTATCGAGAACCCCCGCGTGTGGTACATATTGCCGCTCCACTGAGCCTGGTGCAACACCACCTCGCGGACTTCCTCGGCCTGCGACAATGTGAAGGTCAGGGCGCAGGGAAGCTGCGTCTGGTCCTTGGAGTACCAGCAGCCCGCTCCGCGCTCGAGGCTGCCGTCGGCGGCCTTCTCACCGCCGTACTCGGCGCTGAACTGCGTATCGGCGACGACGCGGGTGCCGTACTGCGGGCCGGCGATGTTGGCCAGGCCAGCGGCGGCCGGGACGGCGCCGGCCCAGTAGATGGGAGTGAAGCACAGGAGAAGGATGAAAAGACCCCGTTGCATTGCGGCCTCCGGGCAAGGGCGAGATGCGGAATGAAGGCTCATTGTAGACCATTTCGACGAGGAGGGGGAGGGACCTTCGGGGGCGAACTGCGTGCCGAGCATGAGCGCACATGCCTCGGGGCGTCGTCGGGCATCCGACCGCGAGGGAGCAGTGCCGGCCGCCGGGCCGTGGGGCTCTTCAGATCGCCCAAGCGCCCCAAGCCCGGGCTTGCGACGCCGACGCTCCAGAATGACATGAGCCGGGCCAGCCAGGCTTTCCGCCCAGATCTCTAAGGAAGCTCCGCCTCAAACCGACCAGCACGGCACGCCGGTTCGCCTCGGGTCAGTGCCACGGCCAGGCCGCGCTCCCGCAGGGTGGGAGGGTGGAGAACGGCGGGACCGCGGCCTCGGAACTTGCCTCAAACGTCAGGAAGTCCGCCCCTATAGGCACTAGTTGGCCGGCGGCGGGGTACCTGTCGCGAGCACCACCGGCCCCGGGGGCGTACCGACCAAACTGTCCCACGGGCCCTGCGGAGAGGTCTCCCCATCCGGTCCCAGGTAGCACGCATCGGGACTGCCGGCAAATGCCGACAGCGCCCAGCGGTCACCCGACGGGTCCCTCCGTACCCACAGGTAGTGCAAATCGTCCTTCATGTACAGCTCGTCACTCTTGCACCCATCGACTCGGGTGTACAGCCCGTCGTAGCAACGATTCCCGGCACCCACAACTCGCCAGCAACCGGTGACCGAAGACCCCGCAGTGGTGGCCTCAGGCGCCCGCGGGTGGCCCCGGCCACTGTCGCGCACGGCGACAAGGACCACGGGCCGCCAGGCCATCACTTCAGGAGGCCTGCCGTCCTCGCTTTGCCACGGCATGGCCGGGAGAGCGCTACACGGTGCACCCCTGTAAGGCCGGTCGGTGCTCCCCGGCGAGGGGCCCAGACACCACCCACCCCGCCCCGCATGCACGTCCGACCAAAGCCAGTGCGAGTCGTCTTTCTTGTAGTCGGGATGACGGCCTTGGGTCCCGGCCAGGTAGTACACGCCGTTGTACTCGCCCCGCTCGGCGCCACGGACGATCCACACACCATTGGACGGAATGGCCCGCACCGAGGGGGCCGGAGCCTGCGCTTGCTGCGGGGCCCAGGGATTGGCGGGCAGGACGGAGGACGCCAGGGACCCCCAGTAGGCGTCGGTGCCGCCTACCGGCTCGCTGGACAGATGCCACAGCAGGCCGCCGGGCATCACGGTATCCGGCGAGCACCACAGCCAGTGATCGTCGTCCTTGCGGTAGCAGGGCCGCTGCCAGTAGAGCCCGAACGGCAGGTACACCCCGTCGTAGTCCCGGGCACCGGCACCCTCCACCGCCCAGCACTGTCCCGCCGGATCCGGGATGCAGTCAGGAGCCTTCTCGCCGCCCTGGCGCTGCCAGGCGAAGCACAGCGCCCCGGCGTTGTCCCGCGCGATCAAAAGCAGGGGGGCCGCGATCCCGAAGACAAGCATGCAGTAGATGATCTGCCGCGCCATGGCCAATACGCCTCCCGCCACTGCAAGGTGCGCACCTGACAACACCCCTACGCCCACCTTGTTCGGCAATAGGACAGACAACTCCTGCACACGAGACTCTTGCAGGACACTTTCGCTCGCGTTCCGACACCAATGAGCCGTCAGCCACGCGTAGAGGGAACCGGAGAGCGTCCCGCGGCACGGCAGGCCTCCGCCAGGGCCCTCCGCGAAGGGGGCCGGGCAATACAAAGGGCCGCCCCGCTCCAGGCGAGACGGCCCCTGTCGACTGTACGGCCGAAATGGAGCAGACCCTACAACTCCACGATCACCGGCCGGTCACCCACACTGATGGCGGCCTCGGCGATGCGGGTGGACTCGATGCCTTCCTTCGCTCCCGCGATGGGCGTCTTGCCCGTCTTGCAGCAGTCGATGAAGTGAGCCATCTGCTTGCGGAACCAGTCTTCCCCGCCGTCGGCCTCGAACTCAACCATGTGCTCGCCGTCCTGCAGATTCACCTGGAGCTGATTGCCGCCGGGGAACATGATCGAGCCCAGCGGCCCCAGCACGTCGTGGGCGCCGTCGGCCTTGACGCCGTAACCGAAGCCCGGAAGGCCCCAGGACCAGATGATGAGCTGCTGGTCGCCGCTTTCGAAGTTCACGATCACCGTTCCGGTGTCCCAGGCGGTGGTCTCGGCCTTCAGCTTGCGGATGTCGGCAACGACGTTGGTCGCCTCACCGAAGATGAAGCGGGCGAAGTCGTAGCTGTGCACCGCGCCGTCGATGAAGGGTCCGCCGCCGATCTCCTTGTCAAAGAACCACGGCGTGGGCGCTCCCGAGCCGCCACTCACGGAGCGCCAGACCACGGGTCGCCCGATCATCCCGGACTGGATGATCTCTCTTAGCTTCAGCCATTCGTTGCAGTAGTGCCTGACGAGCCCGATCTGCAGGACCACGCCCGCCGCCTTGCAGGCCGCATCCATGGTCTCGCAGTCGGCAACGTTCATGGCCATGGGCTTTTCGCAAAACACGTGCTTGCCGGCCGCGGCGGCCTCCAGCACGGCCTCCTTGTGGAAACCCGTCGGGGTGCAGATGACCACCGCATCCACATCGTCGCGGGCCAAGAGCTCCGTGCGCGAAGTCGTCCAGGCGGCGGTGCCGTACTTGTCGCAGTGCGCCTTCGCGGCCTCCTCGCTGACATCCATCGCGCAGGCGATGTAGGCCTCGTCATTGTCCACAAGGTGAGGCGCGTGGGCATTGTGGATGCCTCCGCAGCCGATGAAGCCGATCCCCAGCTTTGCCATGTGTCCCGATCCTTTCGCAGGGCCGAAACCGGCCCGTTGTGTGCAGGCGGCGGGTAAGTTCGCTGGGGGAGCGCCGGAGGCCTCCAGGGGTGAGAAACGGCGGAGAACGACAAACAACTCACCACGGAGACACGGAGAGCACGGAGTTCCACGGAGAACGGCGCACATGGAGGACGCCCCAACACAGAGACACAGAGAGAAGGAGGACGCAGAGAACCGCGGAGAACGGCCAGGGAGAGGGGCTGCGCCGTTGCCCCGCCGTCACCCCGCCGTCACCCCGCCGTCACCCCGCCGTCACCCCGCCGTCACCCCGCCGCTATCCCGCCACTATCCCGCCGCTATCCCGCCGCTATCCCGCCGCTATCCCGCCGCTATCCCGCCG
>CAYRFY010000097.1:0-15732 GCA_964423635.1 uncultured Armatimonadia bacterium
GGAGGAAACCATGGAGGTGCGGGGCAAGGACCTCCTCACCGGGCTGCCCAAGAGCATCATCATCAGTTCGCACGAGATACGCGAGGCCATCTCTGAGCCGGTGGCGGCCATCGTTGAGTTGGTCAAGGAGACCCTGGACTCCACGCCCCCGGAGCTGGCGGCCGATGTGATGAACCGCGGCATCGTCCTGGCCGGTGGCGGGGCTCTGCTCCGCGGTCTCGATCAGCTCATCAGCGCTGAGACCGACATTCCCGTGTACGTGGCCGAGGACCCGCTCACCTGTGTGGCGCTGGGCACGGCCAAGTACCTCGAGGAACTCGACGACATCGTCTTCGCCCGTTGAGGCCGACGCCGGCCCCGGAACGCCGGCTTCCCGCCCGCATCTAGTCGCTCGGCCTCGCCCGCCGGGGTCTGCATTCCGTCCGCTCTACCAATCACCGTCGCTCCCGGACACCACCGATCGGAGTGTGCATCAGCCTGTCGTTCCTCTACGGCTCATCAAGCAAATCCACGGATTTCCGGCCCTTCATCGTGTTTGCCCTGGTGGCCATCGTGCTTACTTTCTGGCAGCACAGGGCCTGGCGCATGGGGGCTCTCAGCGTGCCGGAATATGTGACCTACCTATTGGTCACCCCCGTGGAAGCGCGCATTACCCAGGCGTGCAACATGCTGCACAACGCCGCCGTGGCGCTGGCGTCGGCTCCCAGGCTCGCCGAGGAGAACCGTCGGCTTCGGGAGGAATGCGCGCGCTATGAGACCAATGAGCTGCAGTACGTCCGCACCCAACTGGAGCTGAAGGCCCTGCGCAACAAGCTGGGGCTGGAGGTGGACAAGCCACTCAAGGGCATTCCCGCCCAGGTGGTGAGCCGCTCCTCCCGGGGTGAGAGTCGTTGGGTGAGAATCCGCACGACCACCGGCACCCCACTGGAAGTGGGCAATGTCGTCAAGGAGGCCAAGGGCCTGGTGGGGAGAGTGGTGGAAGCCGATGGCCCCCTGGGCCGGGTGGTGCTCCTGGTGGACCCCGAGCACGCTGTGCGCGCCAAGGACCTACGCACAGGGGACGAGGGGATGATCCACGCCGCCGATGAGCTGAGAGCGGGGGCACCAAACCGGCTGGTGATGGAGAAGACCCGGCAGGGGGCCCGCATCGACGAGGGCGACACCATCGTCACCGCGGACCTGGGCGGGACCTATCCGGGCGGGATCGAGATCGGGGTGGTCGAGCGCATCTGCACCTCGCCCACGGACGAGCGCAATGTGGTCACCTATGTGAAGCCTTTCGTGGATTTCGATCAGCTCAACTACGTGTGGGTGCTGCGTGCAGGTGAGCAGTAGTCCCCACCCGGCGAGGGCCGGCGACTCATACATGCGACCATTCATCGTGGCTTTTGTGTTGCTGTGGCTCGGCTCCGCCTTCTACGGGGCATGGCCACCGTGGCTCCGAATCGCCGGACAGGCCCCGGACTTCGTCCTGGCGACGGTGGCCTGCCTGGGACTGTACCGCGGTGCCGTCGCCGGATGTGGCGCCGGACTGGCCGGGGCGTTGTTCATCGCCGGAGCAGGGCACGTTCCCATGGGGGGCCTCAGCCTCGGCCTCATGCTGGTCGGGACGGGAGCGGGGCTTCTGCGGGGATCGCTGTTCTCCGAGCGCATCTTCGTCGCCGTTGTCTGCGCCGTCCTTGGTGTGGCGGTGGCCGGTCTCATCCGCCTGGTGGTAATACCGCCGCCGGGTCTGATGGTCTGGCTCCGCGACACCGCGGCCACGATGCTCCTGACCGGCATCGCCACTCCCCCGATCTTCGCTCTCGCCCGTCTGGCCCGAGAACAAGATTCGGTGATCTAGAAGCGCGTCCGAGAAGCCCGCCTTCGCCAAGAATGTGAGCTTTGCGGCCACGCCTCTAGCTGCCGGACCCAGGCGCCATTCGCCGTCTCTAGAGCCGCGGGGAAGAAAGCCTCCGCCACCGACGGCCCTGACCGCAGGGCGGGCTCTGAGTCCGGCGGCGGTTGTCCGTCGCCGGGCCGTATCGGCGCGGTACCGGCCCACGACCTGCAGACGCCGGCGCCCGCCGCCCTGGCCCGAAAAGGAGACACTCCACTTGAGAATCGTCGGTATGATCCCCGCTCGCTATGGCTCCACGCGCCTGGAAGGTAAGGCCCTGGCCGACATCGCGGGCAAGCCCATGATCCAGCACGTCTACGAGAGGGCCGCAAACGCCGCCTGCCTCGACGCCGTGCTCATCGCCACCGATGATCCGCGGATCGCCGCCGCGGTAGCGGCATTCGGCGGGCGCTGCGAGATGACCGCGGACACACATCAGTCCGGCACCGACCGTCTGGCCGAGGTGGCGCGACGCCTGGAGTGCGATGTCGTCGTCAACATTCAGGGCGATGAGCCGATGATCGAGCCGGAGGCCATCGAGGCCGCCGTGAAGCCCTTCCTGGCCGGTGCACCCGAGCGCTTCGGCACCCTGGCCACGCGCATCACGGATGCCGAGGAGCATCTGGACCCGGCCACCGTCAAGGTTGTCGTGGATGCGGCCGGCTATGCCCTGTACTTCTCGCGCGCACCGATTCCACACTTCCGGCTCGACACCGATGACGCCCCGGACGCCGGCGCTCCCCGCCGGCACCCGGAGTCCGGACTGTGGCCGCTGAAGCATATCGGCCTGTACGTCTACACCCGGGAAACGCTCCTGTGGTTCTCCGCCCTGGCCCCGACGCCACTGGAGCGCACCGAGCGTCTGGAGCAGCTCCGCGCTCTCGAGAACGGCTGCCGGATCCGCGTGGTCCAGGTGGACTACTCGCCCATCGGCGTCGACACTCCCCAAGACCTGGCCAGGGTCCGGAGCATCATGCAGCGATGAGTACCCTCCCTCTCACTCCCAATGTCAGCCTGGGCGATGGCCGCCTGTTTCTCATCGCCGGGCCCTGTCTGATCGAGGACGCACAGGCCACGACCCAGATGGCTCTGCGACTGCGCGATCTGTGTGCCGAGCTCGCCATTCCCTTTGTGTTCAAGGCCTCCTGTGACAAGGCGAACCGGACGTCGGTGACGGCGGCCCGCGGTCCCGGCTGGGAGGCGGGTCTCGAGACCCTGGGGCGGGTCAAGGAAGCCGCTGAGGTGCCGGTGATCACCGACGTTCACGAGACCTGGCAGGTCCCAAGCGCCGCGGCGGTATGCGACATGCTCCAGATTCCGGCCTTCCTCTGCCGGCAGACGGACCTGCTCCTGGCCGCCGGGGAAAGCGGCAGGCCGCTGAACATCAAGAAGGGCCAGTTCCTCTCGCCCGCGGACATGCGCTATCCGGTGGAGAAGGTGAGGGCAACGGGCAATGCGGCCGTGGCCGTCACCGAACGCGGATTCTGCCTGGGGTACGGCAATCTGGTGGTGGATATGCGGGGCTTTGCCACAATGGCGCGGCTGGGCTGTCCGGTTATCTTCGATGCTACCCATAGCGTTCAGTTGCCCGGTGGGGCCGGCGGGGCATCAGGGGGGCAGAGGGAGTTTGTGGCACCCCTGGCCCGGGCGGCGATCGCCGCCGGTGCCGACGGCGTCTTCGCCGAGACGCACCCGGACCCGGACCGCGCGCCCTGCGATGGGCCCAATATGGTACCCCTCGACCAGATGCGTGACCTGTTATATGGGCTGCTCAGGGTCTACCGCGCGGTGCGGCCCGAGGCGGCGGGAGCCTGCGGGAGCGTGCAGACGCCATGAGCGGCTCGCAGATGGTGGATTGTGGGAAGCAGGCGTTGGCCGTCGAGGCCGCCGCCATCGCCGCCCTCCAGCAACGGCTGGATGAGGACTTTGTCCGTGCCTGCGAGCTTCTGCTGGCCATGCCCGGTCGCGCCGTGGTCAGCGGAATGGGCAAGTCGGGGGCGGTGGCCCGCAAGATCGCCGGCACTCTGGCCAGCACCGGCACCCCTGCCTTCTTCATGCACCCTGCAGAGGCCGTGCACGGCGATCTGGGCATGGTCACCGCTCAGGATGTGGTGGTCTTCCTCTCAAACAGTGGCGAGACGCCGGAGGTGACGGCCATCCTCCCCGCCGTGCGCCGCAGAGGTGCCGGGATCATCGCTCTGTGCGGCGCCGCCTCTTCACGTCTGGCTGCGGAAGCCGACGTGTTCCTGGACGCCTCGGTTGAGACCGAGGCCTGCCCGCTGGGGCTGGCGCCGACTGCCAGTTGCCTGGCCGCCATGGCCCTGGGAGATGCCCTGGCCGTGGCGCTCATGGCCGCCCGAGGCTTCACGCCGGAGGACTATGCCGAGAGCCATCCGGGCGGCACCCTGGGACGCCGCACCCTCTGGAGGGTCCGCGACGCCATGCATACAGGCTCCGAGAACCCCACCGTCGGGACCGACGCCACCGTGGCCGATGCCCTGATGGTGATGAGCCAGGCCGCGGTGCGCGGCGCGGTCTCCGTCGTGGACGGCCGGGGCAGGCTGGCGGGTCTGTTTACAGACGGCGACTTCCGCCTCCTGATGCAGAAAGAGGCCGACCGCAATGCGGTGATGGACTGCCCCATTGCCCTGGTCATGACCGCGCAGCCCACCACGGTGGGCCCCGAGATCCTGGCGGCCACCGCCGCGAAGCTGATGCAGGACCGTGAGTTCGATAACCTCCCGGTAGTCGACGAGGAGGGCAGGGCCGTGGGCATGGTGGACATCCAGGACCTGCTCAAGGCGGGGATCGTCTAGCCCTGCGGGGCGCGTCGTCCATCCGCCGCCGTTCTCGTCATCCGCCGTCGGCCGCCCCGTGCTTTGAGATGCCACCTCTATCCCTGTTGCACACATCCGACCTGCACAACTACATCGACCTGCAGATGGCCGGGATGCTGCGCCATCTACGAATCGAGCACGGGGCCTTGCTGCTGGATTCGGGAGACGCGATCTGGGCCGGCAACGTCTTTGTCAAGCTGGGACCGGAGCCCGCGATCCGACGCATGAACGAAGCCGGGTACGCCGCTATGGCTCTGGGGAATCGGGAGTACTTCTTCCGGGCCTGCGGGCTGCTGATGAAGACCGTGGAGGCGCGTTTCCCCGTTCTATCGGCCAATCTCATCGCCTGCTCCGGCGACCTGGGCCACGTGCGGCGCTGGACGGTTCTACAGGCCCCTGGGGGAGCTCGGGTCGGGCTTTTCGGGCTGACACCGCTCATGATCCCGCCCGGCTCGTGGGCGGAGGTGTTCTCCAATATGCGTTTTTTGACCCACGAGGCGGCCACCGCCGCCGCCGTGGCGGCGCTGCGCGACAAGTGCGACTACCTCGTTTGTCTCAGTCACGCCGGATTCGCCCGGGACTGCGAGCTGGCCGAGGCCTTCGGAGAGATCGACGTCATTCTCGGCGGTCACAGCCATAGCGAACTCGCTGAGTTGGTGAGTATCAACGGCGTCTCCATCTCCCACGTCGGAGCGTACGGCCGGCGAGTGGGGCTGCTCACGAGCCGGCCGGGGGGCGGCTTCGAACGCGAGCTGCTCGAGCCCAGGTAGCCCACCGTGCCGGACGCATGGAACCCCTCGATCGTACCCGCAGGCCTCAGACCCGCAATGCGCCGGGTCCCACAACGGAGAATCCCGATGCGAACCGGTCTCTACGTCAATCTGGGCAACACCAACCTGCATCTGGGCGCCTACGACGGCGGTTGGCTGGCCGACGGCCGCTTTGAGGTCGCCGCCCTGCGGCGCGAAGGCACGTGGGACCGAGCGGTGGCGCAGATACTCGATGCGGCCGGTGTGTCGTCGTCCTCGGTGCAGCGGTGCGCCCTGTGTGCCAGCACTCCGGATGCCCGGGCGCTCTGTGCGGCCCTGGCCGCGGTCATCGGGGTGGCGCCGAGTGTACTGGGGCGTGACATGACCGTTCCGCTGGAGGCCGATTACGACCCGCCAGGCTCCCTGGGTCAGGATCGGCTCCTGGCGGGGTATGCGGCCGCCGCCATGGTGGGGCGCCCGTGTATCGTGCTGGACGTCGGGACGTGCCTGACGTGCGAGGCGATCTCGCCCGAGGGGGTCCTGCTGCCCGTCGCCATCGCTCCCGGCCTGCCGGCGTTACTGGCCGGTGTCACACAGTCGGCGGCGCACCTGAGCCCGGCGCTGCAGCGTGCCGTGGCCAATTGGGCAACGCCACGGTCGCCTGCGCGGTCCAGCGAGGAGAGCCTGCTGTCGGGCCTGCACCATTGCCTCGTGGGCACGGCCCGCGAGCTGGTGGCCGCCGCGCGGTCGGCTCTGGATGGGAGAAGCGCGCCCATCGTCCTCACCGGTGGCGATGCCCCGGCAATCCTCGCCGCGTTGGGGGCCGAGGTCTCCCACTATCCGCTGTTGCTCCTGGACGGCCTGCGTCTGCTGGCCGCCGAGATGAGGCTCTGATCCTAAGCATGGCATGGACGGGTATGACGATAGGAGACGTTCGCATCGACGGGCCGCTGGTTCTGGGACCCATGGCCGGGTTCAGCCATCTGCCGCTGCGCATCCTGTGCCGCAGAGCCGGGGCACACCTGGTGTGCTCCGAGATGGTGGCCGTGGAGGGACTGGTGCGGGACAACAAGAAGAGCTTCTCACTGCTGCGCAGCCACCCCTCGGAGCGCCCGGTATCCATGCAGATCTTCGGCGCCGAGCCGCAGTCCATGGCCGCGGCCGTACCCCACCTGGAGGCCGCCGGAGCGGACATCGTCGACATCAACATGGGCTGCCCCGTCCCGAAGGTGCTCAAGGCCCGCGGCGGTTCGGCTCTCATGCGAGACCCCGACCGCGCCGTCGCCATCGTGACAGCGGTGGTGAAGGCCGCCCGTGTCCCGGTGACCTGCAAGATCCGCGCGGGCAGCCACGAGGGGGACGAGAGCTATCTGGAGCTGGGCGTCAGGCTGCAGGAGGCCGGTGCCGCCGCCGTCGCCGTACATGCCCGAACCATCACTCAGGGCTTCAGCGGCGAGGCCGACCACCGCCTGACCGGACGGCTGGTGGAGGCCCTTCGCATCCCCGTCATCGCCAGCGGCGACGTCTTCACCCCCACCATGCCTCTGGCAATCCTGCAGGACACCGGCTGTGCCGGAGTGATGATCGCCCGGGGTGCCGTGGGACGCCCGTGGGTGTTCTTGCAGGCCAATGAGGTCCTGGCCGGCCGTCGGCCGCCACCGGACCCTCCCACCCCCTTCAGGCTCGGCGTGGCCCTGTGCCAGGCCCAGATGCTCCAGCAGCAGTCCGACGAGCATACCGCCGTGCACCAGATGCGGGCCCACCTCGCCTGGTACTCCAAAGGGCTGCCCGGGGGTGCCGGGCTGCGCCGGGAATGCAACAAGGCCCGGACACTGGAGGATCTCCGCCAACTGGTCGAGGAGTTTGCACGCACGGAGTGGACGGCGGGGGAATAGAGCCTGTCGGCTAAGTCAATTGGGCCGCCTACGTGCCTCGTTGCCATAGCTCGGAACGCGTAGGATGAGTGTCGTCATGGTCTCATAGGCGTGTTACCGCCGCATTGAGGGCGCTTCTCCCCACAGGACGTCACTCGCCTGCGCGTATCCGATGGTCCGAAGGGACTTTGTCGACAGGCTCAATAGGGGGGGACACCGGTCAATGAGGCGACACGGGCCACCTCACCCACGGGCGGGCCCGGGCCGCTCTCCGTCCGCCTGGGGCTCGGTGGGGAGGAGGTCGGGCACGGTCAGGCGTGCCACCAGATCCGCCATCTGAGCGGGCAGCACGGCCTCCACTGTGTGGCGTTGGCCCGTGGCGGGGTGGTCGAAGCTCAGGGAGCGAGAGTGCAGGGCCTGGCCGACAAAGGCCTCGTCAAGAGGATCAAGCCGCGGGCGACTGCCGCGGTAGGTCCTCTCACCGACAAGGGGGTGTCCGAGCCATTCGAAGTGCACGCGGATCTGGTGCGTGCGCCCCGTCTGCAACCTCGCGCGGACCAAGGAGAGATCCCCGTCCGTAGCCAGGACCTCGTAATGCGTGACGGCCTCGAGGCCCCGCGGAGAGACGATCATGCGCAGCTTGTCGCCGCGCTCGCGGCCCAGGGGCTCGCGGATCGTGCCCCTGCGCGGCTCCGGCAGGCCGCGTACCAATGCCCAGTAGACACGACTCACCGCGCCGTCGTCCATCTGCTTCTTCAGTTGACGGTGGACCGCCACCGTCTTGGCGGCCAGGATCGCCCCCGAGGTGTCCTTGTCCAGACGATGCACCAGGGTGACGCGGGGTCGGGGGCCGCCCCGGCCGTGCAGGTGTCCCGTGAGCGCATTGAGCAGTGTCCCGCCGGGGGTGCCTCGAGCCGGATGGGATGCCATTCCGGCGGGCTTATTCACCACGATGAGTAAGTCATCCTCAAGCAGGACTTCAAGTGGGATGTCTTCGGGGGCGGTTCCGCTCTCAGGCTCCACGAGCCTGAGAGCGATGACGGCTTCGGGGGCCGGACGTGTGGCGGACTTGGCCCGGCGGCCGTCGAGCACGCAGAAACCGTCATCGATCAGCCTCTTGGCCTGTGTCCGCGACAGCTCGGGGACAAGCTCAGCCAGCACCTGATCCAGTCGCCGCCCGGCCAGCCTGCTGGGCACCTGTCCTCTCCACGTTTCCATCGGTTGCTCACCGTCGCCTGCGGCCCCCGCCGCGCTTCTCGGCCGCATCGGCCTTACGGTCTCCCCTGCCGCCCTCGCCTGCCGCCCGGTGGCTCTTGTCCTGTTGCTCAGCGGTTTCCGTGGCTCCGTCGCCCTGCGCTTCAGGAAGCAGGATGCTTGCGGTCACGGGGTTCTCATGCGGGCGCTTCTGGAGCCACAGGAACCAGATCAATCCGGCGATGGCGGTGAGGATCGAGGCCGCCTGGGCCACGCTGAAGGCCGGCAGGAACCCAAAGTCCTCGGCGCTGGCGCCGCGCCGGGTGATCTCACACAGGAAGCGGAGGATCGAGTAGAGAAACACGTAGAGAGCGAAGAGCTGGCCGGGGCGGTGTAGCCGGGGCCACACCCGGATGAGGAGGAACATGATCGCCAGGCTACCCGCGGAGGCGTAGAGCTGGGTGGGATGCACCGGCATCGGGAACTCCCTGATGTTCTCGGGGAACACCACACCCCAGGGCAGATCTGTCGGATTGCCGTGGCAGCAGCCCCGGAGAAAGCAGCCGATCCGGGTGATGGCGTAGCCCAGCGCCACCACCGGGGCCATCAGGTCAAGATAGACGTCCCAGCGCATTCTGTGCTTCCTGACGAAGACGGCCATGGCCAGCAATGCGCCGATAAGGCCGCCATGGAAGGACAGCCCGCCCTGCCACACATCCATGACGGTCAGAGGGTCTTCCCGGTAGCTGCCCAGCTCCAGCAGGACGAACATCAGCCGCGCGCCGATGATGCACGAGATGAGGACCACCAGAGCCGAATCGATGATGATCGGGAGGCGGAAGCCGCGGGGAGGGCCGGTGCGCGACAGGTAGATGATGCAGGCGACAAAGGCCGTCAGGAGCATGACGCCGTAGGAGCGCACGTGTACGGGGGCAAACCTGTTGATCAGCAGCCACAGCACAACGGCCCCGACGATTGATGCCGGCGCCGCGGCTGCGTACCAGCGCCGGTTCAGCGGCGGGGGCTCATCGCCCATCGCCCGCTCCAGCTTCCGCCACAGCAGGGCCACCAGCAACAGTATGCCGGCGATCGCGAAGATCGCCGGCCACTCCATGGGCCCCAGGGTCACCAGCGCCGAGCGCATGTCACTACCAGCCTTCCTTAGCTCCCGACCAGACCTCCTCCACGCTCACCGGTCGCGGTGAGGTGGTCTGCACCATCGTCCTTCTACGCCTTGCCCGGCGGAACGGCTGCGTCATCCTCTTCTTCATGCATGGTGGCGATGAGCGTCAGGACGATGAGTAGCGCTCCGACGGTGATGCCAATATCGGCCACGTTGAAGACGGGCCAGAAATGCAGGTCGATGAAATCCACCACATGACCCAGGCGCAAGCGGTCCAGCAGGTTGCCCGCCGCTCCGCCCAGCACCATGCCCAGTCCGGCCAGGATCAACCGGTTGCCACCGGCCAGGCGGGGCCCGATGAGGATCAGGCCCGCCGCAACCGTCCCGCTCACCACGCACAACAGCAGCCGCTGGCCCTCCATCACGCTGAAGGCTCCCCCGGTGTTCATCCGGTGCGTGAAGCTCACAACAGCGCCGAGCAAAGGCACGCTCTGGTTCAGTTCCAGTTGGGCCACCACAATCGCCTTGGTGACCTGATCGGCCGCCAGCACCAAAGCGGCCACGCCCAGAAGCCAGTAATAGGACCGCTTAAGCGTGGCCGTCCCCGCTGAAGACGCGCCCGTCATGAGGTCAGGCGCGCCCTGCACTCCGTGCACATCGTCGCCGATGGCATGATCTCCAGCCTCGCCTTGGGGATGTCCTTGGCGCACACCGCGCATATCCCGTAGGTCCCCTCATCCACGCGCTTGATGGCGTTGTTCACGTTCTCCAGCATCTCGCGCAGGTTCTCGCCGATGGCCATGGATTGCGAACGCTCCAGAGTCTCCTGGGCCGCGTCGCCTCCCGGCTCGTCGAAATCCTCCCCGGCCGTGTCCGAGTTCAGCCGATCTCTACCCGCGGTGCGGTCCTCGATCCGCTGGAGTTCATGCTCCAGATTCGCCTTCTCCTCCAGTAGTCGCTCGCGGAACTTCTCGACATCCAGTTTTCGCTTTCGAGGCACGGTGTTAACCTCCTGTCCTGCACTCGCCCCTCGCCGAGCTTGCCAGACGACCGCCCGGCATCCATGGCCAACCAAGGGCCCCACCAAAGGTGGCGTTCCGAACCGACGCTACGGCACGGTCTTCCATCAGCCTCTCAACCTCCCGCCCCGTACCCACAAGAGACTGCCGGCAACTGCGTCGCGGCACAAGATGGCGTCCCGAGGGCTTGCCCGCCGGACACATGGCAGCGGCGAGCTTCTAGAAGCGCGGCCGAAAAGCCCGCCTTCGCCAAGAGTGTGATGCTGAGAGCCTCCGCTCCCGGAGGGAGCAGCTCGAAGAATCTCCTGCGACACAGCGAGATCCTTCGCTATCTCGCTGCGCGAGATTGACGCTCAGGATGACATCTTCACGACAGCCACGGCCTTTCGGCCGGGGCTCTAGACCCGCTGTGCGCAGCGCGCGCAGAGCTCCGGGTGCTCGGAGACCTGACCCACGGTCTCCGACCTCATCCAGCACCGCCCACACTTCCCGCCCGCGGCAAGCGTGGCCACGGCGCTCATCTCGGCGGATTCGTCCAGTGCCACCGGGCTTTCCTCCGCCGACTGCACATCGACGCCGGACACGATGAACAGGCCCGGCAGGAAGTCGCCGAAGGTGCTCAGGAACTCTGTCGTCTGGGGTGTGGCATAGATCGTCACCCGGGCCTCGAGAGGGTTGTCCAACTCCTCGCCCTTACGGGCTTCCTCGATCGCGGCCAAGACGACGTCTCGCACCTGCAGGAACCGGTCCCAACGCCGGCAGAGTTCCGCATCGGCCGCGGCGGCTTCGGGCCAGTCGGCCAGTTGCACGCTCTCGGGCAGCGTGGCATCCAGCTTCCTGCATTCTTGCCAGATCTCCTCGGCGGTAAACGTCAACACGGGCGCCATCATCTTCGTGAGCGCCAGCAGGATCCGCCACATGGCCGACTGGGCCGACCGGCGCTCAATGGCCTCCGGAGCGCTGGTGTAGAGGATGTCCTTCAGAACATCCAGATAGAAGGCACTCAAGTCGGTGACGCAGAAGCCGTGCACGTCATGGTAGAACAGATGCAGGTCCCAGTTGTCAAAGGCCCGGGTCATCCGGTCCACCACCTGGCCGGTGCGCATCAGGGCCCAGCGGTCCAGCTCCATCATCTCACCGGGCGCTACGGCGTCTTTCCCCGGATCGAAGTCCTGCAGGTTTGCCAGCATGAATCGCGCCGTATTGCGGATGCGGCGGTAGGCATCGGCCACCTGCTTGAAGATGTCCTGGGTGCAGTACATCTTCCGCCGGAAGTCCGCATAGGTGAACCACAGCCGCAACACGTCGGCGCCGTACTGCTCGTAGATCTCGTCGGGGGCGATGATGTTCCCCTTGCTCTTGGACATCTTCGTCCCCGTCTCATCGACGAAGAACGCGTGCCCGACCACCTGCCTGAACGGGGCGGGCTCGCCCAGAGCCACCGCGACCCACAGCGAGGTCTGGAACCAGCACTGGTACTGGTCATCGCCCTCCAGATACAGGTCGGCCGGGAAGCTCAGCTCCGGGTCCGATCGCAGGACACAGTAGTGGCTGGCCCCGCTATCGAACCACACCGACATGATGTCGGGCTCCTTGACAAACCGAGAGCTCCCACACTTGGCGCAGCGGACGCCCGCCGGAAGCAGCTCCTCGGGCTCCCGGGCGTACCACACGTCCGCACCGTGCTCGGCCACCAGGTCGCGCACATGGTCCAGCGTCTCCTGCGTCAGGAGAATCTCCTCACAATCGGCGCAGAAGAACGCCGGGATCGGCACGCCCCAGACCCGCTGGCGAGAGATACACCAGTCGGGCCGGGCCTGTACCATGCCGCTGATGCGCGCCTCGCCCCATTGCGGCATCCATTGGGCGGTCTTGATCTGGGCGAGGGCCTGCTCTCGCAGCCGGTCGATGTCCATGAACCACTGCCGCGTGGCCCGGTAGATCACGGGCTCATGACAGCGCCAGCAGTGCGGGTACTCGTGTTCCAGCGTCCCGGCGAACAGCAGGGCATCGCGCTCGCGCAGAAGCTCTAGCACCACGTCATTGGACTTGTCGCAGACCTTGCCCTCCAGCTCTGGCCCCGCCTCAGCGGTGAACTTGCCGAAGTCATCCAGGGGACTGATCACGGGTAGGTCGTACCTCAGCGCTGTCTGGAAGTCTTCCAGGCCGTGGCCGGGGGCGGTGTGCACACAGCCCGTTCCCTGATCCATGAGCACGTAGTCGGCCAGCACGATCCGCGAATCCCTGCCGTAGAGCGGATGGACGGCGACTGTGCCCTCGAGATCGCGGCCCTTGGTTCGGCCAATGATCTCGGTGCCTTCCAAAGAGGCATCGGAGACCAGCGCGTCCATGAGCGCGAAGGCCACGATCAGAGTGCGCTCCCGGCCCTGCCATCGGGCCCGCAACAGCACGTAGTCGGCGGCCTCGGCCAAAGCGATCCCTGTATTGCCGGGAATTGTCCACGGCGTCGTGGTCCAGATGACGATCTCGGCTGTGGTGCCCTCCGGCAGACGAACGGCTCCGCCGCCGCCCTCGGCGGCGAAAGCCTCCTCCGCTCCGGGTAGCTCGAAGGCCACGTAGATGGCTGGAGAGGTCTTGGTGTGGTACTCGATCTCGTCCTCGGCCAGAGCCGTGACGCACTCCGGACCGTGGCACCAGTACACCGGCCGCAGCCGGCGATGCACCAGGCCCTGCAGCGCGATCTTGCCGAAGGCCTCCACCTGTCGCGCCTGGTACTCCCGACTCAACGTCAGGTATGGGTTGTCCCAGTCGCCTCGGACCCCAAGCCGTTTGAACTGCTCTCGCTGGGTACCCACGTACTTCATCGCCAGATCACGGCACATGCCGCGCCACTGGAGGGGCGACACGTCGTACCGGTCCACACCCATCTCCCGCCGCACCGCCTGCTCCGTGGGCAGCCCCTGGGTGTCCCAGCCCGGAACATACGGGCAGTCGAAGCCCCGCATGGTCTTGTACTTGATCGCGATGTCCTTGAGAATCTTGTTCAGCGCCTGGCCCAGATGGATATTGCCATTGGCGTAGGGGGGGCCGTCGTGCAGGACCCACTTGGGCCTGCCCCGTCCCTTCTCCCGCACCTTGGCATAGATGTCAATGTCCTCCCACCACTTGACGATGTCGGGCTCACGCTGCGGGAGGTTCGCCCGCATCGGGAAGTCGGTCTTCAGTAGGTTTAGCGTCTGTCGGTAATCCATTGGGTCCGTCCCCACTGTGCAGGGCGCGCATCTTCACACGCATGAATATACGCGTCGGCCTCACGGGAGGCCGACGCGCCCATAATCGCTATAATGTGATGTGGTGGACAATTCTACAGTTCCCGCCCACTGCAAGTCAAGGACGGAACAAACCGGAAGATGGCCGAAGGTGGCGGGTGAGTCCGCCTCCCGGCCCTGTAACCATCGGTTCGCCGGCGGCCACCAATCTACCTGCCTGCAGGCCCGTCCTCCTCGATCAGCCGCGCCGCCTCCCACAGGTCAGCGGCGCAGCGCGAGGCCTGCGGGGCCGAAGCGCGGGCCAGGATCGCCGACAGCCCCACGGCCTCGGCGCCCGCGACGTCGCTGACGGGGTTGTCGCCCACCATCCACGCCGTCTTCGGGTGCCCGGCGCTCTGTAGCGCGATGCCGAAGGCCCCCGGGTGCGGCTTCTCATAGCCGATATTCGCCGAGCTGAGGACGGCCTCGAAGTGCCGGGCGAGCCCCAGAGCCTCCACGATGGCCTCAAGCTCCGGCACATGGTTGGACAGGATCACATGGTGCCAGCCGGCGGCGCTGAGGCGTTCCAGCACCGGACACGTGTCCTCAAACACGATGAAGGACGCCGGATCCCTGAACTTCTCCCCGGCCGTCCTGGCGATGGCCCCGGCCGCATCGGGGTCGTATCCTGCGGCGCCCAGTGCCTGCGCCAGGACGCCCTCCACATGCCGCCACCAGTTTCGCGGCTCGGACAGCTCCGGATGCGGGCGCTCCGGGTGGTGCCAGGGAAAGCCGGTGCCCAGGTGGGGTTTGAGCTTCTGAAAGTCAATATCGGCGCCGCCCGGTGCTTCCTCCAATGCCGCCAACAGTGCCGACCCCCACTTGCCGGGCCGGTAGGCCAGCGTCCCGTCGAAGTCCCAGATGATCGCGCGTGGCGGCATTGGCGGTAGGTTCCTCCCGGGCACCAGGTGCGACGACGTGCCCGATTGTCGGCTCCGTTCGGCGGGATCGCGCAGCAGGGCGTGCCCCAGCCAAGATCATGTGGGCCAGATGATGTCCACCAGCGTATCGCCAACCTGGAACAACGTGGCCGCCGAGCAGTGGTCCGGGGTATCATCGATCGTGTGCCACTCCGCCGGGGGCGGCGAGAAGTGGATGATGTCCACCGCCGCCACGCCCTTGTCGATGAAGGGCTTGTGGTCATCGGTGACCGGACCGATGGTGCGGCGGACGAAGGCCGGGTGCCCCAGTGCCTCGGCGGCGCTCCAGATGTCCTCCACCAGAGCCGGGTTGGATTCCAGCGAGTTGGCCTCCAGGGAGAACCGGGGCGCCTCCACTGCCCCGTCGGGCTGCAGCCGGGGATTGCTCACTGCGTCGGTGCCCACGATGTCCAGTAGGATCATCTCCTCCGGCCAGGGCAGCTCGTTGCGCGGCCAGTTGTTGGCCAGGTAGTTCGAGCCGATACAAAAGCCCATATAGGGCATGGTCCTCTCGGTGGCAATGCCCGAATCCTCGGCATCGAAGAAGGCGATCATCACGGGCCGGGCGGGTGGGTGCTCCTCGAGAAGACGCGCCAACTCCAGCAGGACGGCGACCCCGGAGGCGCCGTCGTTGGCGCCGAGGATCGGGGTGTTGGTGTTGGCCGCATCAGGGTCTTCGTCCGCCATGGGCCGAGTATCCCAGTGGGCGCCCAAAAGCAGCGGCGCATCGTCGCTGGTCCCCTCGAACAGGCCGACGATGTTCTGGAAATCGAAGGGCCCGCCCATGGGCGTGCGGGAGTTGAAGCTCTGCAGATGCACCTTGTCGGCCACGGCCTGGAGCTGTTGCACCAGCCACTGTCGGCAGGCC
>CAYRFY010000097.1:15742-16233 GCA_964423635.1 uncultured Armatimonadia bacterium
TCATGGCCCTGCGACCCCGGCTCGCGCGGCCCGAAGTCGCACTGGGTAACCAGGGCCGAGAACGCGCGGCTGCGGTCGAAGCTGGGACGGTCCGCCGCCACCGGCGGCGGTGGCAACACATTGTCGGCCTCCGCCTGCCCGCTGCCGCACGAGCTGCAGCCGGTGATGAGCGATACGGCCGACAGGCCGATGGCAAGGATGCGCAATACTCTCATCAGACAAGTCTCCCGTCAGTCGGCGGTTCTCCGCCGTTACCGGTCAATTGGTGTTCCGCCGTTCCGTACTTGTCGTCGTTCTGGGTCGAACTGGGTGGCCAAGAGCACACATTGTGGGGGATCCTCGCGACCCCTGGTAGCGAAGCTTCGGCTCAGACCCACGAGCGCGCCGCGGAGGTTCGCTTCGGGCCGGTGCCACGGCCAGGCGGCGATCCCGCAAAGTATGTGTCTAGCGCAGTCCGGCGGCTGGGGGCGGCCGTGCGCCCTGTGTCGTGC
>CAYRFY010000098.1:0-2395 GCA_964423635.1 uncultured Armatimonadia bacterium
CACCCCGGCCCTCCCCGCAGGCGGGGCGGGAGCACGGCTAACGGCTCCTCACCACCGGTTCGTGGCTCCGCCAGACGGCCGAGACGGGACAAGGGAGACGCTCCCGCCGAATGCGAGCCATCATTCCGCGCGCCACTGTGGCGAGATTCGGCTGCAGTACGTTCGTGCATAATGTGAGTTTCCAGCCCGAGTCGGCGCTCCCGCCCGGCGGGATCGCCGCCCGGACGCGGCACCGGTCCAACAGGGAGCTTGGCTAGCTCTTCTTGCCGTAGAGCTCCTCGGGGTCCATCATCCGCTCGGCGATGGTGACCCACTCGCCATCCCGTAGCTCGCGGTAGAAACAGCTCAGGTACCCCTCGTGACACACCGGCCCTACGGGGTCCGCTGCCACCAGCAGCGCGTCCATGTCGCAGTCGATGCGAATCCACTTGAGGTTCAGCGTCTGGCCGGAGGTCTCGCCCTTCACCCAGAACTTCTGCCGCGAGCGACTCCAGAAGGTGACAAGGCCCGTCTCTATCGTGCGCCGGAGCGCCTCGGCATTCATGTACCCCAGCATCAGCACCTCCTTAGTCTCCGGGTGGATGACGATTGCCGAGATCAGGCCGTTGCTGTCATACTTCAGTTCTGATGTATCCATTGTCAGCACTCCGTCTGTTGGTCTGGTGGATGGGTCGGGGTGTCCGGCCGGCCCGGTGAGGCCTGGCCGAGGTACACCCGGGGCAGGCGCGGTGTGAAGCGGGCCGAAGTCTCCTCCACGCAGCTTCGCGCCGCTTCGGCCAGGTCAGCCATGCTGATGCTCTGATCTCCCTGTCGCCCCAGCAGGACGACCTCCTCGCCGTCCCGGCAGCCCTCAAGCCCTGTGACGTCGATGACGATGCAATCCATCGAGATTCGGCCCAGCACGGGGCAACGGTTGCCCCGCACGAGCACATCGGCCCTCTTCCCGGCGCTGCGGGGATAGCCATCGGCATAGCCCAGGGGCACGACCGCCGTCCGGGTGGGCCGAGTGGCCACGAAAGTGCGGTCATAGCCCACGCTGTCTCCGCATTGCAGCGACTTGACCGTGACCACTCGGGCCTTGAGCGTCATCACCTGCCGAAGATCCAGCGGGCAGGGCCTGTCGTAGCGGGGAATACCGTAGCACAGCCCGCCCGGGCGCACGGCGTCCAGCCACGAATCCGGATGGAAGGCGACGCCGCCGCTATTGGCCAGATGCCGAAGCAGCCCTGCGCCGGGGGCTTTCTCCGGCTCCGTGAGCAGCCTTTGCAGCGCACCGGCCCCCTGCAGGAAGCACTCCGTCTGCCGCCGCGTGAACGGGTCATCACAGGCCGAGTCGGCGAAGTGGCTGAAGACCCCGGTTACCCTCAGGTTCTCCAGGGCCTGCAGAGCCCCGGCGAACTGGGGCACTTCATCCGGCCGCACACCCTGGCGGCCCATGCCGCTGTCCAGCTTCACGTGGCAAGAGGCCGTCTTGCCCCGGCGCACGGCGGCCTGGGACAGGGCCCGGGCGAAGCCGACAGTCGCCACCGCCGGGATCACTTCGTGCTCCACGAAGCCGGCGGCCTCCGAGCAGTCCGCGGCCCCGAGCACGAGGATCGGGGCCACTATCCCCGCCTGCCGCAGTCCCACGGCCTCCTGCAGGAGTGCCACGGCCAGCATCCGCGCCCCGCAGGCCACGGCCGCTTCAGCGATGGGCACCGCCCCATGGGCGTAGGCATTGGCTTTCACCACGGCGATGAGGCCTCGCGGCAGGCCCACATGCCGGCGGATTTCCGACACATTGTGCCGGTAGGCCTCGAGGTCTATCTCCAGCCAGGCAGGCCGCAAGGGCGGGTCATCTCCGTGCTGCGCCGGAGGCGCGGGTGTCGAACGCCGGCGAGTATGGCGGGTGGATTGTATTGCCGCGCCGAGAAGCGAGTCAAGACGGGAGGCCCGGGCAGGGAAACGGGCCCCCCGCGGAGGGCGCGGCGAACCCGGGCCCTTGTACCGGCGGGAGCAACTCGAACAGGCTCCCGGGATATGGCGAGATCCTTCGCACAAGCGGCGCAAGCCGGAGCCTGCGCCGCCCGGGCTTGCGACGCCGGCGCTCCAGGATGACACCTTCACGGCGGCTCCGGCTTTCCGGCCGGGCTGCTATGCGTTCGGCTTGTGGATGGCGCGGCCGAGTACGTCCAGAGCCGCCTCCCCGGTGACCTCGGACAGCGTCGGGTGGTTGTGGACCGTGGCGGCCAGTTCCGCCGCCGTGACACCCATCTCCACCGCCAGCGTCACCTCCGCCATGAGCTCGGTGACCTCCGGCCCCACAGCGGCGCCGCCCAGGAGCTGACCGGTCTTGGCGTCGGCCACCAGCTTCATCATCCCCTCGCGCTCGCCAATCGCCGAGGCCTTGCCGCTG
>CAYRFY010000098.1:2405-8529 GCA_964423635.1 uncultured Armatimonadia bacterium
CCCACCGAGACCTCGATCCCTTTGTCCCTGGCCTCGTGCTCGCGCAGGCCCACCGAAGCCACCTGTGGATAGGTGTAGATGGCCGCAGGCATCGCGGCGTAGTTCACATGGCCGCCGTCGGCGAACATGCTCTCCACCGCGGCGACGGCCTCATGGGAGGCCTGATGGGCCAGGCCGATTCCGCGCAGGCAGTCACCGGCGGCGTAGATGCTGTCCACCGCCGTCTTGTACTGCTCGTCCACCGTGATGCGGCCGCGATCCATCTGCACGCCGGCCTGTTCCAGGCCGATTTCCGCGGTGAGGGCGCGCCGGCCGGCCGCCATCAGGATCGCGTCGGCCTCCACGGATTTCTCCTGTCCGGCCTGCTCGAAGACCAGGCGCTTCTTGCCGCCGTCTCCGTGGTCGATGGCCGTGCATTTCGCTCCCAGCTCGATCCCCACACCGCCCTTCTTCAGCGCCCGGCCCAACACGTCCGTGACGTCCGGGTCCTCCGTGGGCACGATGCGGTCGAGCATCTCGACAATGGTGACCTTCGCTCCGAAGCGGGAGTACACATAGGCAAACTCACAGCCGATGGCGCCGGCGCCGATGATCGCCAGGTCCTCGAAGGGACCGGGAAGCGTCACCGCCTGATCGCTGGTGAATACGCCCTCGCCGTCGGAGCCGGGGATGGGGAGGATAAAGGGCGTGGACCCCGTGGCGACCAGGATGTACCTGGTGGACACGGTCTTCTGTTTCCCGGATTCGGCGGTGACCGTGACCTCCGTGGGGCTTGCCACGACACCATGGCCCTTGACGGACATGATCTTGTGGGCCTTGAAAAGTCCGGTGACCCCGGTCACGAGGCCTGTGACGCAGCGGTCGGCATGCTTGCGGACGCCGCCTAAGTCCACCTCGGGTTCGCCGAACTTGATGCCGAACCTGCGCCCCGCCGCGGCCTGGTCCAGCAGGTGGGCGCAGTGGATCAGCGCCTTGCTGGGGATGCAGCCGCGGTTCAGACAGGTCCCCCCAACCTCGCTCTTCTCGATCACCGCCACTTTCGCGCCCAATTGAGCGGCGCGGATGGCGCCCACATAGCCGGCGGGGCCGGCTCCCAGCACGATCAGATCAAAGTCCGCCATGTTCAGTCTCCCTCTGGCACAGAATGCGTCTTGCCAGGCTTTGGTATGAGCTGCTGCTCTGCATCGGCTCGCCCGGGGCCGCCCTGACCCGGCCGCCTGGCCCGATGGATGGCCGGCCTGCACTTCCGACCTACGAGGGCAGCAGGACCGCCTTCATCGCCTCCCGCGACCGCACGCTGTCCAGAGCCTCATTGGCTTGGGAGAGCGGGAAGCGATGGGTGACCAGCCGCTCCAGATTGTACCTCCCCGAGAGCACGAGGGAAACCGCCTGGTGCAAATGGGTGGCATCGGAGACCCAGACGCCCTGCAGCCGCGCGCTCTTGCGGGCCAGTTGGGTGTAGACATCAATGGCGAAGGGCTCAACCGGAGATGCAACACCCGGAATCGCCACGACGCCGCCCGTGTCCACCGCATCCAGAGCCGCCCGGATACTCCGGGCGGTGCCGGCGGCATCGATGACCGTCTCGATACGCGGTCCGCTCCACGGCTCCAGCTCGGAGGTCAACAGCGTGCGGCAACCCATGTCCGCGGCGATCCCCAGCCGACCCTTGCTGCGCTCCGTGGCGGCGACGAACACCTCCCGTGCTCCGGCGGCCAGGGCGAAGGCGGCGCAAAAGATCCCCAGGGGCCCGGGGCCGATGACCAGCACGTTGGTACCGGTGCCAACACCGCACAGCTCCGCGGCGTGAGCCGCCGTGGCTCCGCTGCAGGTGGCGGCGACGATCGCGGCCGGGTCCGTCCCGGGCGGCAAGACGATCACCTCGCTTGCCGGGCGCACGTACAGCATCTCGGCATAGCAGCCGTTGAGCCAGAAGGGCGCCCGGGCAGGCAGTGAAATGCCGTACACCTCCCGGTAGGGACACAGGGCGCGCCGCCGCTTGACCACGCAGGTGTAACAGCGCCCGCAACTGAGGCCCCGGTTCCACACGATCAGATCCCCCGGGCGGACCACGCGGTCATTCACGTCGCGACGCTCGCCACCTATCGCCTCCACCCAGCCTACCCCTTCATGGCCCGGTATCATGGGCAGGAGGTCCTCGCTCAAGCGGGGATCGCGGTGCTCGATGATCTCGAGGTCTGAGCCGCAGATCCCGGCCGCCGCCAGGCGGACCAGCAGGCCGCCCTCCTCCGGCTCCGGCACCGGTAACCGGGTGGGCTCCAGTACGTGGTTGAACTCTCGCAGCAGCATCACCTCGACGGTCTTCTGCATCGGGCACTCCCCGCAGTGGCCAAGTTCTGTCCGTGCGCCATCTGAGCGCGCGACTCGGTTGTCTAGGTATAGGTGGACAACTCTGTGTATATGTGCATAACTCACGGGTTCCCCGGTAGGCGTGGGGAGTCTAGCTTTGGGTGGATAACTCTGTGCATATGTGGATAGCTCCCACGGCAGAAGCGCCGCGATGGGAACTCGAGCCGCGAACACACTGCAGACGTATGTAGACAAGGAATGCGTGTTTACAGGATGTAGGATGTGCTTCAGTCGGTGGAATATTGCTGTAAATAGTCTATCGTGTGGAAAGTGTGCCTCACTCAAGCCACTCGATTGGGCTGTATATGTAGGTATAAGTTTGTCATGCCAAACCTCTGCTCGCGGCTCGGGGTCTTCATTCTCTGCCAATGGCGGCGGCCACGGCTTTCGCCGTGGCCTGTACCTGCTGCGGGAAGATGGTGCGGGCGTCCAGCACGACATGATCGTCTTGAATGCGGGTATAGACGGCCGGGTCGCCGAGGCGGAGGCGCCGGGCCAGCTCGTCGGCCGAGATGCCAGCGGCCGCGAGTCGCACCGAGGCCGTCGGCAGCTCCTCCTCGGGGAGCGAGCCGCCCCCCACTCGTGCCGAGCGGTCCGTGACAACGGTGACGGACACTTCGCCGGCAGCCTGAGCGCCGATGGCCTGTGCCAACTCTCGGGCCCTGGCCTCCACGGAGGCCTGCGGCTCGGTGGCGGCCCGCAGGGTGGGGATCTGGGCCATGGCTCGGGCGGGGTCGACGGTGAGCTCCAGCGTGGCGGCCAGGGCGGCGATGGTGAGCTTGCCCACGCGCACGGCCCGGGCCAGCGGGTGTTTCTGCATGGCCTCGATCAGCTCCGGCCTGCCCACGGCGATGCCGCACTGCGGCCCGCCCAGGAGCTTGTCGCCGGAGAAGGTGATCACATCCGCCCCGGCCTCGATGCTTTCCCGCACGGTGGGTTCGGCCCCCACGCCCAGCGCCTGCAGGTCCAGCAACGCTCCGCTCCCGAGGTCGTCGACCACAGGGAGGCCATGGCCGTGGGCCAGGTCACACAGCTCCCGGAGCGACGGTTGGACGGTGAACCCGATGATGCGGTAGTTGCTCTGGTGGGCGCGGAGGATGGCGGCGGTGTTGTCCCCGATGGCGCGCTGGTAGTCGTGCAGGTGGGTGCGGTTGGTGGACCCGACCTCGCGCAGGATACAGCCGCTTTGCTCGATGACCTCGGGGATGCGGAAGCCGCCGCCGATCTCCACCAGTTGCCCGCGGGAGACGATGACCTCGCGATCCCTGGCGATGGCGGCCAGGGCCAGCATGACGGCGGCGGCGTTGTTGTTGACTACCAAGGCCGCCGGCGCCCCCACGATCTGCGCCAGGCGGCGGGAGATATGCACGTGCCGCGAGCTGCGGCAACCCCTTGCCAGGTCGGCTTCCAGGTTGCTGTAGGAGCGAGCGATGTCGTACACCGCGCGCGCGGCGGCCTCGGCCAGTACCGAGCGGCCCAGGTTCGTGTGCACGATGACTCCGGTGGCGTTGATGACCGGACGTAACGAGGGGGCGGTGGCGGCGGCGAGAGCCGCGCCAACGTCCAGGAGGAACTCATCGGCGGTGGGGATAGGGTGGGCACCGTCCTGCAAGACGGCCGCCCGCAGGCGGTCCAGCGCCCGTCGGATCTCGGCCACCAGACGCTCGTGGCCGTAACGGATCTCTAGCTCTTGGGCCGCGGCGGTCTGCAGCAGGCTGTGCACAGAGGGCAGGTGGCGAAGCGGGCTACTGTCTGACACGGTTCCGGCCTCCGTGAGCTTCGGATTGTGGGGCGTGCTCTTGAGACGGATTTCACCGGTCTTTTCGCCGCGACCTTCCGGGCCGCGGCGCACTGAGGCCGCCGCCGTACCGGCGCCTCGGCGTGGCACCTTTGCGGGGGCAACCGGGCCGCCGCTGCAGCGATGAATGGCCATGGTGTGTGCCACCGCCATATACAGGACGGGAGGCAGGGTCATCTTGGCAGCTCCGGGATGGCTGTGTTATACTCTGGCTTTCGCGCTAACAGGACCCCTTCGCGGTGTGACGAGTGGCCGGGGGGAGAATCTCTGTCCGGCCGGGGAGGAGGAGTGGGGGCGGCGGGCGAAATGGCGCGGTGCTAGGTTCAGGCGATCCGCGACACTACCACGCAGCAACACTTCACTCCACAGGTCATCGGCATCGCAGTCAGACACGCACAGGGGGCGGTGCGCCCGGCCCTGCCGGGCACCCGACGCGATCGTTCCGACTTGGGCGCCGGAGCAGTCGCTACGACGGACGGCTGATCACCGGGGGCACGGTGTCAGCACCTCTTCAGCCGTGCCGGCCACAGGCCTCTTGAGGCCGGTGGGCGGCGAGGCCCTCTTTCCCCGTGCGCCAAGAGCATCATCGTCTGCCGGAATTGTGCACCATGTTCCCCCGGGCAGTGCTGCCGCACTGAGCCCGGAAGTACCTCGGCCTTGCCCTGCCCGCCTGCGGGCGGTGTGCAATCCGAGGTCCCAAACGTGCACAGGCGGCGGCGGCACAGGAGGTACCGGGGATGCCGAAAGGCGATCAGAAGCTGGGCGTCGAGCTGTGGAGCTCGGCGCTCCCTCGTCTCGCGCAGCGAGTGGGCAACGCCACGTACGACAGCTTTCTGCGCAACACTGTGGCCCTTGGATTTGATGGGGAGAGTTTCTTCCTGGGGGTTCCGACACAGTTTGCCAAGGAGTGGCTGGAGCAAAGGCACGGGGAAGTCATCGCCGAGTGCCTGGCGGACATCGCCAAGCATCCGGTGCGCATCTACATGGAGGTGACCGACTCGATGCAGACGCCACCTGCTCCAATCGTTCCCGCTGCGCCCACACAGGTGGCGTCCGGCGGCGGCGAGGTATTCGGCGGCACGGCGCTGAACCCTCGCTATAGCTTCGACAACTTCGTCGTGGCCGACTGCAACCGTTTCGCGCATGCGGCGGCCCTGCAGGTGGCGAAGTCGCCCGGGCACTCGTACTCGCCGCTGTTCATCCACAGCAGAGTGGGCCTGGGCAAGACGCATCTGATGCAGGCCATTGGCCTTTATGCCAAGCAGGCCAACCCGGCGCGGAACGTGGTCTATCTCTCGGCCGAGAGCTTCGTCAACCAGGTGATCACGGCCATCCGCGAGGGCCATACCGAGCAGCTTCGCCGACGCCACCGGAATGTGGATGTGTGGCTGGTGGACGACATCCAGTTCATCGCCGCTATCGAGGGTCCGGCTTCGGAGGAAGAGTTCTTCCATACCTTCAACACCCTCTGCGAGACCAACAAGCAGGTGGTGATCGCCAGTGACGCGCCGCCGCGCCAACTGAAGATCATGAATGACCGCCTGCGCAGCCGCCTGGAGATGGGCATCGTGGCGGATCTGAGGGCACCGGACGTGGAGACTCGGATCGCGATTCTGGAGAAGAAGGCCGCGGCCGAGGGCATCGACTTCCCCCGCGAGGTGCTGGAACACGTGGCCAAGAAGATCGAGTCCAACATCCGCGTGCTCGAGGGTGCCCTGCTGAAGATCTGCGCCTACCACTCGCTTTATCAGGTGCCTTTGACGGTTCCACTCGTGGAGGAGATCATCGCCGATTACTCCACCTCCTCCACCGACAAGCACGTGACGCTTGAGGATATCCTCAGTCACGTGGCTCGCGCTCTCAGCGCCGATCCCAAGGAGATCCTGGGCCCGAAACGCAGCAAGGAGATCGTCTGGCCGCGCCAGGTGGCCATCTACCTCTGCCGTGAGCTGACGG
>CAYRFY010000098.1:8539-16199 GCA_964423635.1 uncultured Armatimonadia bacterium
GAGATCGGCATGTTCTTCGGCGGCCGCGATCATTCCACCGTGTTGCATGCCTACAACAAGGTGGGCGACCTCCTGGCTAACGATGAAGAGGTCCTCTGGTTCATCAACGACCTGAAAGCGGCACTGCGCGGAGAGTGAACGGTCTCCCCTGCCCGGTTATCCACACGGCCCTTTGAAACTCTGTTGACTGACTGGGGGCATGTGTGCGAAACTGCCCGGCATGTGGATGCTGTGGGTAACTTGCAGAAAATGCCCACCGGTCTTTCCCCAGGCAAAGTCCCTGGGGCCGTGGGGCAGGATGCGGGTTTCCACAGTATCAACGCCCCTACTACTACTACTACGAAGTTGATATAACGAACAGATGTAACGTCGTGGTGGCTAACAACTCGCTCAGCCGACCCGTCCAGCCGCTCTCCGGGCGAACAGGCAACACTACAGTTCCAGCCATTGACGAAGCACGCCTTGTCTAATGACAGTTCGAGCAAGGGAGGGCCGGAGTGATGCTCAACGTCACTTGTTCCCGTAATGCACTGCACGAGGCAGTCCAGACCGTGTCACGCGGTGTTACGGGGCGCAGCACACAACCGGTGCAAAACGACGTGTACCTCGAGTCTTCGGAAACCGGGCTGCGCTTGGCCGCCACGGACCTGGAGCTCATCAGCATTGAGGCCGACATCCCCGTGGCGGTCGCGGAGGCAGGGTCGATTACCGCACCCTCGCGGGTGCTGACGGAGGTTGCCGGATCGCTCCCCGAAGGCGATGTGACTTTGGCCGCCGATGAGCGGAACTCGTTGTCCATCACCTGTGGCAAGTCGCACTACTCGATCCAGGGCCGATCGGGCGCGGATTTCCAGCGCTTTCCCGCGATCGACGAGGGCATCCACGTGTCCTTGCCGGGTTCGGAACTCAACGGCATCATCCGTCAGACCGCGTTTGCGGCTTCCCGTGATGAGACAAGGCCCATTCTCACCGGCGTTTTGTTTGAGTTCGAAAACGAGCTGATGCGGGTCGTGGCCACCGATACCTACCGGCTGGCGCTACGCAACGCACAGGTGCCGCTGAGCATGGACACGCCGTTTTCGGTGATCGTGGCCGCAAGAGCTCTGGGGGAGGTACAGCGCGTGGTGGGTGCCGATCACAGCGCGCCGGTGGACGTGGTCGTTGGGGCCAACCAGATTGAGTTCGCCGCGGGTAACGTGAAGATCGCCTCGCGCCTTATCGAAGGGCAGTTCCCGAACTACAAGAAGGTGGTTCCGGAATCCCACGAGCGCCGGGTGGCGCTGAGCATTGGCGATCTCGAGCCCGCTCTGAGGCGTGCCCTGATCGTGGCGCGAGACGATGCGTACCGTGTGGTGTTCCATTTCGCGGAGGACATGGTGGAGATCCGTGCCGAGAGCCAGGATGTGGGGCGTGTGGACGAGCAAATCCCGGCTGAGGCCGGGGGCACGGATATGGAGATCGCCTTCAACGCCCGGTATATGCTGGAGGTGCTGGAAGCTGTGAATGTGGACCGGATCAATGTCGACCTTTCCGGTTCGCTCAATCCGGGCATGATCCGCGCCGAGGGCAATGAGGACTACCTGTATGTCCTGATGCCCATGCAGATCATGTAGAGGCGGAGTGCTCGGTGTATGTCAAGACCCTACGCTTAGAGCACTTCCGGTGCTACGAGCAATTGAGCCTCGAACTCGGGCCCGGCCTGCATATCATGGTCGGGCCTAATGCCAGCGGCAAGACGACGGTCGTGGAGGCCATCGGTGTACTGGCACTGACCAAGTCTCATCGCTCCTCGCAGGACAGGGAACTGGTGCGGTGGAAAGCGGAATGGACTCGAGCGGCCGCCGAGTTTGGCCGGGCGGAGGGGCGTGGCGTCGGGGTGCGGGTTTCGGTGCGCGCCGATAGTGGAAGCTCGCGGAAGACCTTTGAGGTCAATGGTGTTCCGCGGAGACGGGTGACCGAGGTCGTCGGTCAGGTTCCGGTAGTCATGTTCGGGCCCGAGGATCTGGGTCTGGTGAAGGGGCCCCCCAGCGGCAGGCGCCGCTTCCTCAATGAGGCCATCTCCCAGGTTCGTCCCGGCTACTTGGCGGACTTGATGCGTTACCGGCGCGGGCTGCGTCAACGCAATGAATGCCTCAAGCGCGTGCGCAAGGAGGGCTCCTGCAGGGAACTGGTGGATGCGTGGGATGGGGCGCTGGTGGAGAGTGGAGCGGCGGTAGCGGGCGCGCGGGAGGAGTTCCTGCGCGCGATGGCGCCTCACAGCGACCAGGCCCATCATCGGCTGAGCAATGGGCGGGAGCGGCTGGTCATCGCTTACAAGGGCGATCTGGCCGGCATGGCCGATATGGCCATCCGCCGCGACCGCCTGAGGGAGCTTCTGCGCTCTGGGATCGAGCGAGACATCGCGCTGGGTCGCACCGCAATGGGCCCGCACAGGGATGAAGTAGACATCCTCGTGGCCGAGCGCAGCCTGCGGACCTACGGGTCCCAGGGACAGCAGCGCACCGCGGCGCTGAGCCTCGTGCTGGCCCAGGCCGCGGTGATGAGTCAGTGGCGAGAAGAATCGCCCATCATCCTGCTGGACGACTGTCTGTCGGAGTTGGATCCGGATCGTGCCCGCGCGATGCTGGAGCTGTCCCGCAATGCGGAGCAGATGATCGTGACGACCGCCGCGTGGGAGCCGGTGCTGGACGAGTTCGCGGTGGACGCCAGGGTGTATGATGTCGCTGACGGAACCGTCGTGCCACGGGAGACAGAGTCGTGAACGGGAAGCGAGATGGCCAGGCGGGATCGCTGCGGGATGCCATCACGGCGTACCTGAAGTCTCGCGGGCTCATGAAGAGCAGCCGCGAGAGTCTGGTTCCGGTGGTGTGGCACGAAGTGGTCGGAGAGTGGTACGCCAAGCACACACAGGTACTGCGTGTGGAGCGAGGCGTCCTCACGGTACGTTGCGACTCGCCGGCCCGGGCCCAGCAACTTCAACTGGATAGCCCCAAGATCATCGAGACCCTGCGGGCCCGAATCGGTTCGGGAGTGGTGCGAGAGATCCGGCCCAGCAGCGGAGGCATCAGCTCACAGAGAAGCTCGAGCCTGCTGGAAGAGACCACAGTTCCGACGGGTCCGTCGAGGAACGAACTCCAGGGCGGCGAGCTCACCGTGGCCGAGGAGCAATGGATCGCCGAGACCGTGGCGGGTATTGAGGACGAGGCGCTTCGTGCGCGAGTGGTCGCGGTGCTTTGCAGCGAGGCCAAGGCCAGGAGATGGAAGGCCGAGCACGGGTATGTGCCGTGCAAGGGGTGCGGGGCGCTGATTCGCCCCGGGCGGTCACGGTGCATGACCTGCGATCCCGGGCGGATTCCCATGCAGGGGTCCCCCGACGTGTTTGCGGACAAGTGGAAAGACGATGACTGGGCGTAGCGGTCCGTCTTGCGCATGCCGCCGCGGGGAGGTGCGAAGTGGCCGACAAGAGGTACGACGGAGAGATCCGCAAGCTGAACGGTTGCCGCTGGGAGCTGCCGCGAGATCCGGCCCGAGGCATGCTGACAAACGGCGTCTTGTATGCTACGGAGCCCCTGTTCCGGCAGGCAGAGCAGGACGCCACCCTGTGGCAGCTTGCCAACGTGGCCTGCCTGCCCGGCATCGTGGGTCCGGCGATGGCGATGCCCGACTGTCACTATGGATACGGCTTCCCCATCGGGGGTGTGGCGGCCACCGACGCCGAGGAGGGCGTGATCTCGCCCGGTGGAGTGGGATATGACATCAACTGCGGGGTGCGGCTGTTGCGCAGCTCGCTGACCGAAGGCGAAGTCCGTCCGCTCCTGCGGGACCTGGTGAACCAGATCTTCCGCGACGTGCCGTGCGGCGTGGGCGGCTCGGGGCGGGTGCGGCTGGGTCGGGAGGACATGGCCGCCGTCCTCCGCAAGGGTGCCGCGTGGGTCGTGGCCCAAGGCTGGGGGACGCCGGAAGACCTGGCAAACACCGAAGAGTCCGGCGCCATGAGCGGTGCGGACCCGGACGCGGTCAGTCCCCGGGCCCGGGAGCGGGGAGGGCCGCAACTGGGGAGCCTTGGAAGCGGCAACCACTTCCTGGAGATCCAGGTGGTGGATCAAGTCTACGATGCCGCGGCCGCCGATGTGATGGGAATCGGCGAACCGGGGCAGGTCACGGTGATGATCCACTGTGGCTCGCGCGGCCTGGGTCACCAGGTGTGCGATGATGCCATCGAGGTCATGCAGAGCGCGGTTGGCAAATACGGGATCGAGGTGCCCGATCCGCAATTGGCGTGCGTGCCGGTCAGGTCGGAGGAGGGGCAGCAATACTTCGCCGCCATGGCGGCGGCGGCGAACTTCGCCTGGGCCAACCGCCAGGCCATCGCGGACCTGGTGCGGAGAGCCTTCGAGAGAGTGCTGAGGGCGGGGAGCGGCAAGCTGGGGATGGATCAGGTGTGGGACGTGGCCCACAACATCGCCAAGTTCGAAGTCCACCCCGTGGACGGCCGGGAGCGGCGCCTGTGCGTCCACCGCAAGGGCGCCACCCGCGCCTTCGGGCCGGGCCAGGCCCAGGTCCCCGAGCAGTACCGCGCCATCGGTCAGCCGGTGCTGGTGCCCGGCGACATGGGAACGGCCTCCTACGTCCTGCTGGGAACGGACGCCGCCATGGCCCAGACGTGGGGCAGCGCCTGCCACGGCGCGGGCCGCCGCCTGAGCAGGACGGCCGCGCTGAAGCGGGCCCGGGGAGAGCAGGTGGCCAGAGAGCTGGAGGCGCGGGGTATCCTGGTACGGTCCGCGGGGAAGAAGACGCTGGCGGAAGAGGCCCCGGAAGCGTACAAGGACGTGGACGAGGTCATCGAGACCTGCGAACAGGCGGGCATCGCCCGGAAAGTCGCGCGCATGGTGCCCATCGCGGTCGTGAAGGGATAGTCTCAGGCCAGACGAATCCAGTACATTTGTTCGTAGATAATATGTTCCAGGGATTACCGACAGGAACAGAGGGAGTGCTCTGAATCATGCTCGACCGGCGACTCATCAGGGAACAGCCCGAGGTCGTGCGCAAGGCGCTCCAGGATCGAGGCTCGGACTTCGATCTGGACGCCCTCATCACCCTGGAGGCACGCCGGCGGGATCTGCTCTCCGTGGAGGGGCTCAAGGCCAGGAAGAACGAGTTGTCCAAGCAGATCGGGAGTGTGATTCAGGGCGGAGGCTCGGCGGAGGACCTCAAGACCGAGGTGGCCGAGATCAGTGGCCAGATCGAGGCCATGGAGGCGGAGTTGGTGGAGGTGGAGGCGCAGTTCGAGGCGCAGATGCTGCAGATCCCCAACGTCCCGAAGCCGGAGGTGCCGGTGGGCCCCAATGAAGAGGCCAATGTGGTGGTGAAGACGTGGGGCGAGCCCCGGCGGCTGGGGTTCGAGGCCAGGGGGCACTGGGAGGTCGGAGAGGCGCTGGGGATTCTGAGCTTCGAATACGCCACACGCATCGCCGGAGGGCGGTTTGCGTGCGATGTGGGTCTGGGGGCGCGGTTGGAGCGGGCCCTGATCAACCTGATGCTGGACACCCACACCCGCAAACACGGATATACGGAGATCTTCCCTCCGTTCCTGGCCAATGAGGCGGCACTGGTGGGAACGGGGAATCTGCCGAAGTTCGAGGACGACCTGTTCAAGACCCGCGAGGGGTACTACTTGATCCCGACGGCGGAGGTGCCGCTGACCAATCTGCATCACGGCCAGATCCTGGAGGGCGAAGAGCTGCCTTTGTACTACACGGCCTACACCCCCTGTTTCCGCAGTGAGGCGGGTGCGGCGGGCCGCGAGAACCGGGGCATGATCCGGCTGCACCAGTTTCACAAGATCGAGCTGATGAAGTTCGTCAGGCCGGAGCAGGCGGACGAGGAGCTGGAGAAGCTCACGCGCAATGCCGAGACGATCCTGGAGATGCTGGACCTCCCCCACCGGCGGCTGGCGCTGTGCACGGGTGATATGGGCTTCGGGTCGGCGCAGACCTTCGACCTCGAGGTGTGGATGCCCGGCATGGACTCCTGGGTGGAGATCTCCTCGTGCAGTCAGTACGGGGATTTCCAGGCACGGCGGTGTGGCACGCGGTACCGCCCGGAACCCGGAGCGCGGCCGGAATTCGTCCATACGATGAATGGGTCGGGGCTGGCGTGCGGGCGGACGATGGCGGCGATCCTGGAGAACTACCAGCAGGAGAGCGGGAGCGTTGTGGTTCCCGAGGTCCTGCGGCCGTACATGGGTGGCGTGGCGGAGATCCTGCCGCAGTAGCGGGCGCAGGAGCCCGGTGAGCAGTGGCGAGACGATTGACGGCCGGGTGCCGGCGCTTGCCAGAAGCGTGGTGGTGCCCGGCCGTTGCGATTCCGGCACGTGTCGGGGGTGAGAGATCAGATGAGGTCGCATGGCGGGCCACATTGTGGGCGAGCACTGGTGGTGGCGGCGATCGCGGCGGCGGTGGTCGGGCTGGCCGCCGGGGGGTGGTTGGCGAGGTGGAGACAGGCGGGGCTGGCCACCGTGAGTGCGCCCGGGCCCGGGCCGGTGAGCGGGCCAAGGAGTGCCGCGCGCGATGTGGAGATCATCTTCAGCCTCGATGCGGAGGGCAAGGTGAAGGGCGGAGGGTTTCTGCCGGCCGGGAAGACGCCGGTCTACGGTACCTGCGAGCTGGGGCCCGAAGTGGAGATGAGGGAAGTGTCCGCCGGGTGGAGTTGGAACGGGGGAGTGACGCAGCCTGTGGCGGTAGAGACGGTGGGTGAAGGGAAGAGCGGGGGGAAGCCGGTGCGGCTGAGCATGGCACAGGAGAAGGGGTTCGGCCCGGGAGTTGGGGAAGCGGAGATCCATTGGCGGGGCAGGCGGGTGGCGCGGGGGTCCTTTGTGATTGCGGCGGACGCGGCGGAAACTGCGGGGCAGCAGGTGCCGGCGGCGGCCAGGACCGGCGTTGCATGGGTGAAGACCGCACGAGGCGTGGATGATAAGGGGGATCCGAAGGATGAGACGAGGCGGTTCACCGCCAACCAGCGGGTATGGGTGAGCTTCGCCTATCGCGGTGCCACCAAAGGGGCGGCGTTCACGGTGCAGTGGAGCCGGGAAGAGGCGGACAGTGCCGTGATGGAGACGACGGTCACGGCGCAGGAGGAGGAGGGCAAGGGGACCGCGTGGATCCAGGTACCGGAGGGCGCAGGGTTGCCGGAGGGCAAGTACAAGGTGCGGGTGATCTACGGGACCGGAGGCGCGCCCCTGGGGGAGACGGCCTTCGAAGTGGTGAGTCAGGAGGGTGGGGCTGAGGGAAGAGAGAGTGGCAGCGCCGGGGTGAAGGCCGGGGCGGCGCCGCGGTCGGGCGCCGGCCCCGGACAATCACCCGGCGGCAGGGGCGGGGCTCAGGAGGCGGGTGGATCGAAGTAGGTGGAGTGGCCGATCTGCTCGGTAAGGTGCATTCTGGGGCCGGGAACCTGTACAGGATTGCACCCGCACATGAAAGACCGCGCCTTCTGGCCGATCTCGTCCTCGAGCTCGGCCCACATCTCCCGGGTCTCGGTGGACAGGAAGATGGGGATGCGCGGGTTGTGCCTGCGGACTTCGGCGATGAGGTGCCGGTAGATCTCGGCGCGCACGTGGTGAGGGAAGGGGGAATGGGTCTGACCGTTCATCTCAGGGGCGGCG
>CAYRFY010000099.1:0-16152 GCA_964423635.1 uncultured Armatimonadia bacterium
TACGCCCGCAAACACCGCGGGCGACGGGAGGAGGGGGGTGAACGACGACGGGAACGGCGGACGGCCGTGGCGCGCGGCGCGTGGAACGGCGACGGGCAACGGCCGCCTCACCCCCCTGCCCCCCTCTCCCTTACGCCCGCAAACACCGCGGGCGACGGGAGGAGGGGGGTGAACGACGACGGGAACAGTCCCGCAAGGCGGGAACGTCCTCACCCCCGGGCCCTCGCGGAACGACTGCTCAGCCGACAGGACAACGGCGGCGGCGCACAGGTCGCCGCCCTACAGCGGCACGACGGCGGCGCGGGCGGTCGCGTCAGGCGCAGGCCGGCCCCGTGCTTTCGCGCAGCGTCAGGCCGGGGTAGATCACGGCGTCCTGCGGCCGGCGGCCGGTGCGGACCCAGGAGATCAGCATGCGCAACGCCGTGCCGCCCAGCTCCCCCGCGGGCTCGGGAAAGGTGGTCAAGAACTGGTGCCCCTCTCCGGGCCAGGTGATGTCGTCATACCCCACCAGGGACAGGTCCTCGGGGACGCGGAGCCCCAGCTCCCTCGCCGCCAGATAGGCGCCATAGGCGCGAACATCCCGCGTGCAGAGGAGCGCGGTCGGCCGTTCCGGAGGACGCAGAATACACAGCGCCGCCTCGCGGGCCGCCTCGCTGCAGGAGATCACATGCACCACGTGCTCGGGCGCCACATAGACCTCCTCCTCGGCACAGCGTCCCCGCAGGCCGGCCAGCATCTGCTCGTACATGTCCCGCTCCGGCGGCCCGGACAGGGCGCCGATACGCCGGTGACCCAGGGCGAGCAAGTGGGCGGCGGCCTCGCGCCCAATGCGCCAGAAATCCACCCGCGTCGCCGGTCCGGGAAGGTCGTACTCCTGGTTCACCACCACGTGCGGCATCCCGGCGGCCAGCAGCGCTCCCAGGACAGGACGATCGTGGCACTCAACCAAGAGAACCCCGGAAGCCTGCGCCTCCCCAACGGCATCCAACAACTGCTCGGGGCTCTCCGGCATGCTGAGCAGGCGGAACTGTGTGGAAGAGCCGCCGCAGGCGCACAGCGTCTGGCCGATGAGGGCCGTCGCCTCCGGGCTGAGCACCTCCAGCGGGCAGTCCTCGGGCGCGGGAAGCACCAACACAATCGTGGCGGCGGCACCCTTGTCGGCTGCGGCGCAGACCACCGATCCGCGGCGCCCCTCCTGCCGGATGAGGCCGTCCTGCTCCAGCACGTGCAGGGCCGCGCGCACCGTATTGCGGGCCACGCCATGTTCGACGGCCAAGCGGCGCTCCGCCGGCAAGAGCGACCCCGGAGGGTACTGCCCCCCGGCGATGCGCTCGCCGATGGATAGGGCCACCTGCTGTGCTTTTCCCGGACGGAAACCGGTAGACATAACGGTGTGAGGTCAGCGGCGGTCTATACCAGAGGTTCATTATGCTGAACCACTGGTATAGTAGCCGGCGCGAGGCCGGGTGTCAAGCACCACGGGCGGCCCGACTTGCCTGCCGCCGCCCCAGACGTTCGGGGCCGGGGTTGCGTCTTCCCCTGACTTGCCCCGCTACCGCGGCCTGATCTCCACCTGCACCTTTGCCGGATCGTCGGGAGCGGTGAACAGCACCTCGGTATCCCCGAACACATAGCGCAGCTCGTCGGGGGAACCCAGATAGGGAGCCAGCAGATTATGAACCGCCGGGAGAATGACCTTGTCGGTGACAATCCAGCGGCCGGCTCCGACGGCGTGAACGCGACAGCCCTCCGGTCCCGCCGCGGGCAGCTCGTCGGGGGCCAGGCGACTGGTGGTGACGACCGTGAGTCCTCGGAAGACTGACTCGCGCAGAGTTTCCAGGCATGCGGGCTCGATCCTCTTGCCCACCAGGAACACCAGCCGCGCGCTGCGGTACAGCTCGGGATTGTCGGCGGTGTGGTCGTAGACGGCCACATTGTTGGCGGGGAACAAGACCCGGTAGGGAATGCCCAGAGGGGTATTGTAGTTCAGGGCAAGGGGCGGGATGGTACCGTGGGAGATCACGTGCCAGACCTCGCGCCAGTACCGGGTGTCGCTATCTGGCTCCAGATTTCTCGCTCCATACAGGTTGCGGCGGATCCAGGGGCCGGGATTCTCCTGGCCCCAGTCGGAATCGGGGAAGCGCACGATGATGATCTCGGGAGAGAAGCTCTCGAACCGCAGGTGTCGCGGATGCGAGGGCAGGTACTGCCGGATGAACTGACGGGCCACCTCGCCGTAGGGTGACAGCTCGGGGCGGCCGCCTTGTTCGGCGTAGAGGCTGCCGTGGTAGTTGAAGTTCTCGATGTAGGTGCGCTCCGCGCCGGTCCAGTAGGAGATCAGCAGGGCCGAGCGCAGCTCTTCCGGTGAGTGGCCCGGATAGCCGGGCGTGCCCCACAGGTCCACGGAGGTCCAGTGCTGCACCCCGTACTGCTTGGCCGCACCCATGGCCATGGCGAGAGTGGCCGGGGTGATGGTTTCTTTCAGCAGCTTGGGCATCTGCACCAGGCCGCAGCGCGCGAACAGGTGCTGGAGGGCCGGGAACACGTTTTCTGTGCCGACCACCGGGACCTGTCCGGGTGTGCGCCCGTTCCGGGCGAAGCCGGCGAAGTGACGCTCCATGAGCAGCCGCAGGTTGCTCAGGTTCCCCCGGTAGGCCTGCTCCAGCGTGCTGCCCTGGGCGTCATAGAAGTGGGGCGCAAAAGGACCGCCGCCGGTGACGTGAATGCCGTTGCAGATCCAATGCTCGCACTCATCGAAGCAGAAGCCCAGGAAGCCCGGGCTTTGCAGGCAGCGCTGCACATATTCGGCGGGCGGCTGGAAGAACCCGCCGGGTCTGCGGTAGATGGCCGGGTCGCCCGGCTGTTTGGAGGCCGTGGCGTTCTCCTGGTTGATGAGAAACCCGTGGCCGCCCCGGGCCGCCCATTCATCGAGCCGGTCGATCTGCTCGATCTTCGGCGTGCCCCAGAAGTGGTGCATGAGAAAGTCAAATCCGATCTCCTCGAAGGCCTCCTGCGCCACCGGGTCGTCGTAGATGGGCTTGGTTGCTCCGGCCTCATCGACGCCCACGGGCATGGGGTTGTGGGCGGGCTCAGCGGTCCCGGCCCGTGTCGCGGCCAGGAGGATTGCGCCCAGTAGCAGATGCACTGTGGTCATGGTGTCTCCTGTGGGTGTGACGGATGCGAGAGGGATTCGCCGCAGGCGGAGGGGTTCCCTGTACGGGCGCAAGGGGAGGCCGGGGACCGGCAAACATGTGGCGCTGTGTGTCTGCGCAGTGCTACCATGTCGGCAGTGCCCCATCCACGTCAGCAGGCGGTGGCCCGATGAGGAATACTGAAGTTGGTTCCATCTGGCGTCAGTGGGACCTCCACGTGCACACACCATCGTCCTTCGACTACAAGGACAAGTCCGTAACGGACCATGACATCGTGCGCGCGTTGATCGACGATGGAGTGGAGGTTGCCTGTATCACCGACCACCACGTCATCGACTGCGGCAGGATCGAGGCTCTGCGCGCAGTTGCGGGCGACCGCTTGGCGGTGCTCCCAGGCATCGAGCTTCGGTCCGAACTGGGCGGGGGGGACTCGGTCCACTTCGTGGGCATATTCGCGGAGGACTCCGACGTGGACTATGTCTGGACCAATCTGCAGGGCCCCCTCAAGATCAGCCCAGTGGATGTCCGGCGCAAAGGGGACGAGAAGGTCTACGCGGACTTCAGGCAGGCATCTCAACTCATCCGCGAGCTTGGGGGGCTGGTGTCAGTACACGCGGGCCGGAAGTCGAACAGCCTGGAGGGGATCAGCAATGCCGATCAGTTCAAGCAGGCACTGAAGGAGGACCTCTCCCGGGACTTCATCGACCTGCTCGAGGTTCAGGGTGAGCGCGACGCGCAGGGGTACCTCACCCGCGTGTTCCCGGAGCTGGGCTTCTCCCTCCCCACCGTTGCGTGCTCCGACTGCCACGACGCCCGCCGGTACAGCCGCAGAACCCGCTGCTGGATACGTGCCAACCCGACGCTTGCAGGCTTGCGCCAGGCCACCATCGAGCCAGAGGACAGGGTGTTCCGCGGCGAGAGACCGCCTCTCCTGGAGCGTGTTGAGCGCAACCCGACGAAGTACGTCTCTAGCGTGCGTGTACACAAGCGGGATGGCTCGTCGCTGTGCGAGGAGTGGTTCGACTGTTCCCTGGACCTCAACCCTGGACTTGTCGCCATCATCGGGAGGAAGGGCAGCGGCAAGAGCGCTCTGGCGGAGGTCCTCGGCCTCTGCGGCGCAACACCCAACGCCGAGCACTTCTCATTCCTTCACGAGCAGAAGTTCCGCCACCCGAAGACGGGGAAGGCCGGGCAGTTCGTGGCTCGGGTGACTTGGGCAAGCGGCGACACTACCGAGGTTGGCCTGGACGACAAGACTGATGTCAGCGCACTCCAGATGGTCACGTGCATTCCACAGCACTATCTGGAGACTATCTGCAACGAGATCGCGCAGGGGACTGATAGTCGCTTCGACAGGGAGATAGAGTCCGTGGTCTTCTCGCATGTTAGCGAGGCCGACCGCCTGAAGAAGACCTCCCTACAGGGACTCATTGCGCACCATACATCGGAGATACACACTGCGGTAGCCCAGGACAAGGCGAAGCTCCACGAGGTCAACCTGCGGATAGTTGAGATCGAGAGGCAACTGTCTGCGGAGCATCGCCAGCAACTGGACGGGCTCCTGGACATGAAGGTGCGAGAGTTGGCTGCGCATGACGCGGCCAAGCCCATGGAGGTTCACAGCCCCGAGCGGACCGACGGCCAGGAAGAGACCGAGGCGGAGAGGAAGATGAGGACGAAGCTTGCCGAGGCCGAGGCACTCGACGTGAGGATTGGCCAGCTTGAGCAGGAGCAGGCAAGGTTCGCCGAGCGTGTGTCCAGCGCCGAGAAACTACTGGCCGGCCTCGCCAACCTCGAGCAGCATGTTGCGGGGCTCCGCGATGGCTACTCCCCCCAACTCCAGATGCTGGAGTTAGCGTTTGAGGACGTCGTCCAGTTCCGGCTGCATCGCGAAGTCGTACAAGCGATCCGGGATGGGGACCGGGTGAAGGCCGAAGGCATCGATGGCGACCTCGATCCGACGAACGACAAGGGGTCGCGGTGGGCACGTTCCCGGCTACGTGAGGAGACGACCGCCCTGCAGGGCGAACTGGAGGCGCCGCAGCGCGAGTACGCAGCGTACCAGGCCACGCTCGCCGAGTGGAATGAGCAGAGGCGGCAGATTGTGGGAGACGAGACCACCCCAGGCTCGAAGGCGTACGTCCAGCACCGGATCAATGAGATAGCGGACCTCCCCGCCAGGCTGGCGACTGAGAGGGAGGGCCGCTTGGCGTTGACGCGCAGCATATACAAGCGCAAGGAACTGCTCGCACAGACCTACCGCCGGCTCTACGGTCCCGTCCAGGAGTTCATCGAGGCGCGAGCGAACGCGCGGGAGCCGTCCCAGATCGGGTTCCACGTGGCGATGGAGCAGCGCGGGTTTGCGGATAGGTTCCTCGAGTTCATCAACCAGGGGAAGCGGGGCTCCTTCTACGGGGCCGTAGAGGGTGGGCAGGTCGCGTCCGGTATCGTCAGCAGAGCCAGCTTCGACGCGGTCGAGGGCACTCTGGAGTTCATCGAAGAGGTTCTTGCTCACCTGACCCAGGACAGGCGTAGCCAACAGCGATCAGACGTCGCCCTCCACGACCAACTCAATAGAGGCAAGGACGTCGTATCGCTGTACGACTACCTGTTCTCCCTCGACTTCCTTGAGCCCAGGTATGTTCTGCGCTGGCAGGGCAGGGAACTCCAGGAGCTGTCGCCAGGCGAGCGGGGAACAGTGCTGCTCATCTTCTACCTATTGGTGGACAAGAGTGACGTGCCACTCATCATTGACCAGCCCGAGGAGAACCTCGACAACGAGACTATCTACCGGGTTCTGGTCCCCTGCGTCAAGGAGGCGCGAGGCAGGCGCCAAGTCATCATGGTAACGCACAACCCTAACCTGGCAGTAGTGTGCGATGCCGACCAGGTAGTGCACGCCTCGATCGATAGGCAGGGCGGTATCCGAGTGACCTACGCGGGGGGCGCCATCGAAGACCCAGAGACGAACCGCAGGATCGTGGACGTATTGGAGGGCACCCACCCCGCGTTCCGTAATCGCGAGCGCAAGTACCAAACATCCCCACCGTCGTAGCGCCAGCGCCTCGCCCATTCGGCCCAGTCGTCCGCCGCTGGACGCCACCCACCTGACCGCGCGGAGGCCCCCATGCCCTGCCAAAGCTCACCCCTTGCCTGCCTCGCCCTGCTCGCCCTTGTCCTGCTGGTCACCGGCCCTGCCAGGGGGCAGGTTGGCCGGGCTTTCCCCATCTCCGACTTCGAGGGCGGGATCGGTGGCTGGGTCACCAATGACGCCATCAAGCATAGTGGCGAGTCCGAGGACACACCGCTGGTCTCGGTTGCCCGGTCAGGCGACGCCCACCGCGGGCAGGGCTGCCTGGAGATCGCCTTCCATCCCGGGGAGGGCTGGGCCGGGGCGTATGTCATGCTCTCCAGATTCGGCGACGCGTGGGCCGATGCGGGCGTCGATGAGCTGGCCTTCTGGATGAGGGGCGACGGCCAGGACAAGGAGGTCACCATCCACCTCCAGGCCTGGAGCGACCGGCATGTGCCGGCCTTCTTCGGGATCCCGATTTCGCTGCGAGACACAGACTGGCACGAGGTGCTGATCCCGCTCTCGCAGTTCCAGGCCGCCAATGCCCAGACGCCGTTGCGGGTGCCCTCACTCCACGCGTTTCAGGTGGACGCCTCCGGGGCGATCGGGCCGGCGAAGCTATGGATAGATGACGTGAGCGCCCGGAACGCCCGGGACGAGGGAGCGGCGTTTGCCGCAGGCCCCCACGACGAGAAGCTCGCCCGGCTGACGCCGGCGCAAGGTCTTCCCCGTTTCGGCATGTGGGGATTAGCGCCGCTGACCGACGAGGGCCTCGCCGTATCGCGGAGGCTGGGGCTGCAGTTCGGCTCCAACACTGAGACCCGTCTGCAGCAGGAGCTGGCCTTCCTGGAGGGTATTGCGTCCAATGACTGCCCCGGTCGGCCGGGTCCCGAGGCCCTTGAGGGCCTGGACTTCACCGACGAAGACTTCGATCAGGATGCCGAGGGGCGGCGGATGAGCGAGGGCGTGAAGAGTGCGGTGTTTTCCGAGGTGGTGGTGGAGCGGTTCTGCCGGCACATTGGGGATCGCGTGCGGAGCCGCAAGGGGGCGCCGCAGGTGTGCTCCTTCATGCTGTCCTCGCCCATTAGCATGTACGGTGAGGTACACTACGCCGCCTCGGAGGGCTATCAGTACGCGGTGTTCAGCCGGCCGGCAAAGGACAACTTCCGGGTCTGGCTCAAGAGACAGTATCACGACGACCCGGCCGCCCTGTCCGCGGCCTGGGGCCGGCCGCTGACAGACTGGGCTGAGGTGGTCCCGCCACTGGGTCCCGAGGCGGCAAATGGCATCGACACGCGCACGGAGTGGTCGGATTTCGCACACTGGTACAACTGGTGGCTGGAGGAGGTGACCCGTCGAGGGCTTCAGGCCGCCCGGGCCGAGACGGACAAGCCCCTGGCCGTGATGATGGGCGGCCCGAAGATCGGCCTCAGTCAGGGGATCGCGCTGGGCAACGTCGGCCCCATCGTCAAGCTCCTGGGGCAGGTGGCACCGGCCTTCCTGAGCGATACCGACAGCCAGACGCTGTTCTCCTGCCGGTACACGCGAACGGCCTGCTCGCAGTATGGCGTCGATCTGATGATCGAGCATGTAGGGCCGCCGCATTTGCACCGCTTCCACCAGTACAACATGGCCCTGAATGCCCTGGCCTGCGGCGCCGATGCGGCCCATATTGCGCAGACCGGACAGCTCTACGACCCGGAGCACTGGTTCGGGCCGACATGGGCCGGCCTGGCTCCCCTGATCCTCGGCTACCGCAGCGGCTACGTGAAGAACGAGGCGGCCCTGTTTCACTCCTACATGACCTCCTGGTACCGGCCGGAGCGCTCCAACGGCGACTGCGTGCGGCTCTACGACAGTACCAATGCCCTGTGGTTCCCCGAGAGCGGCTACCCCTCCTGGGGCCGCGCGCTGGGCTCGCCGGATGTGGTGGATGATGTGATGGTCGAGGACGGGGGCCTCACCGGACGCAAGCTCCTGGTGATCCCCAATACGTCCGTCACCGTCACCTCGCGGAAGGCGGTAGAGGCGCTGAGGCGGTGGGTTTCAGCGGGCGGCACGGTGGTGGGCTTCGGGGAGGGCTGTCTGGCGTGGACGGTGGAGGCGGATCGCTCGCTGACCGCTACTATCGGTCTGGCGGGCCTCATCCCGCAGGCGGCGATGGCGGCGAGCGGCGACCGTATCGATGTTCGGGTGGGCCGGGGCAGAGCCGTGCTGTACCGGCAGGCCGCCTCCGACGGGCCGTTCCAGCACCAGGCCATGGCGCTGCTGGAGGCCGAGATGGACCGGGCCGGCGTGCGTCGCCGGTGCCGGACAGACGCCGGGTATGACGTGAACTTGATGTACGCAGGGAAAGACAAGCTCTCCGGCAGGCATCTTTACGTCGCCGATTTCACCAGGTCCGTCAAGAACGACCCGCCGGAGGCAGAGCCGGAGTTCTGGACGAACCGCGACTTCGAGTTCAGCTTCGACGATTCCCTGGAGGGTGAGGCCGAGCTGGTTGGTCTGACGGACAGCTTCGCGAGCTGTGAGGGAGGAAAGGCGGAGTTTGATCCGGAGAGCAAGATCCTGAAAGTGCGGTTCCGGCTGCCGGGGAGGCTCTCGCTGAGGTGTGGGCCGGGCCGTTGACCGCTCAGCCCCGGCCTGAGCGGCCGCCGGGGGAACAAGCGGGGCCGTGGTGCGTGTGACGTGGGCGACTGTGCAGCCGCACGCCCGGCGCAGCCGCCCGCCGTTGCCGCCGGGTCTGCAGGACGGTGAACCGAAGGCCATTCAGCGGCGGCGTGCCCGCTGTGCGATCGCTTTGGCCTCCCTACCCTTCCCCATCGGACACGATGTGGATGGCTCCGGGTATCAGCTCGAGTCGTACGGGGCGGCCGGCGGCCAGGTTCAGCCGCTGCTGCTCGCCGTCGGAGAGGGTGACCCGCAGCGGAAGCCCTACATCCACCAGCAGTTCGTGCCCATTCACGTTCCACGTCAAGTCGGTGGCCACACCCTCCACGGCCAGCGGCGCGCTCTGGTGATCCGGCAGGGGGCGGAAGGCATCTGCCCGCAGATAGGCGTGGCTGTGTGCGGGGGCATTGCCCCCCGCGGCCTCGTCGACCAGAGCGGCCAGCCTCGGGGCCTGCCGCCGCAGTTTGTCGACCTCGTAGACATTGGCCAGACCGACGAACCGAGCCACGTCCACACTGGCCGGGCGATGGAAGATGTCCGCGGGACCGCCGGTCTGCAGGAGCACGCCGTTTTGGAGCACGGCGACGCGGTCGGCCAGGCCACAGGCCTCGGTGAAGTCGTGGGTCACGTGCAGGACCGTGAGCTCGTACTCGCGGTGGAGAGCACGCAGGTCGGCCACCAGCTCCCGGCGGGTGGACTGATCCACGGCGGAGAACGGCTCGTCCAGCAGCAGGAGCCGGCAGCCGAGCACCAGGGCACGGGCCAGGGCCACACGCTGGCGCTCGCCGCCGCTGAGCGTGCTGGGGCGGCGCTGCAGGAGGTGGTCGACGCGGAGCCGCGCGGCCATGTCGCGCACCGTGCCGTCGATCTGCGGGCGCGGCACCCGGCGCTCCACCAGCCCGTAGCCGATGTTCTGAGCCACGGTCATGTGCGGGAAGAGCGCGTGATCCTGCGGGACATAGCCGATACTTCGGGCCTCCGGCGAAACCCGGGTGACCTCGCGCCCGTCCAGCAGCACAGAGCCGCGATGCGGTCGCTGCAGGCCGGCCACAGTCTCCAAAAGAGCGGTCTTGCCGCAGCCCGTGGGCCCCAGGACGCCCAGGTAGGCCCGGGCCGGGACCTCGAGCGACAGCCCCCGGAACTCAAACTGGCCCAGACGCAGGTGCACATCGCGCACTGATACGGACACACTCATAGGTTCACCACAGGTATCCTCGGCCGCCGAGGCGCTTGAAGATGATCAGAACCAGCAGGGCCACCAGCATCAGAAGCAGGGTGCCGGCCGCGGCCTCCTCCAGCCGTCCGGTGGAATTGTGCAGGTAGATGGCGGTGGGCACGACGGTGGTGCGGAAGCGTGTGGCCCCACAGAACATGACCACCGGTCCGAACAGGCCCATGGCCCGGGCCCATGTGAGCACCGTCCCGGCGACCAGGCCGTTGCGGGCCAGCGGGAGCACCACGCGGCAAAAGGCGCTCCAGGGACTGGACCCCAATGTCTGCGCGACCAGCGGCAGGCGCTGCGGAACGCTGTCCAGCGCGGCCTTCACGCTACGGACGGAGAAGGTCATGGTGGCGAACACCTGCGCCACCACAAGGCCCGGCTGGGTGTAGGGCAGATAGATTCCGGCCTTCAGCATGGGCTCGCCCAGGTAGTAGCCGAACAGGATGAGCAGCGCGAGGCCGGCGGCGATTGGGGGCATCACGATGGGCAGATCCAGCAGTGTATCCACCAGCGCCGCGCAGGGGATGCGGAACCGCGACAGGGCGTAGGCAGCCGGGATCGCCAGCACCATGCACACAAGGGTCGTTATCGTCACCGTGACCAGCGTCAGGCGGAGAGCGAAGATCGACTCGGCCGAGGTCAGGACGCTGCGCAGGCTGCCCAGGTCGGTGAACAGCACCAGGCCGACAACCACGGCAAGGACGAACAGCACTTCGAACACCAGCGCGCCGGCGGCCAGTGCGGAGAAGGCGGCTCCCCCCTTTGTAGGCCGGCGGACGGCAGCGGCATCAGGAGCGGTGGCGGCGGTCACTTTGTCACCCCCGGCCCCTCCAATGGCGCCATCCGGATCCCCTGGGGACGCTCGGTGTTGAACTCCATCTTCTCGAAGATCGCCTTCGCTTCGTCGGAGGCCACATAGTCCATGAACCGCCGAGCCTCTGTCAGGTCCTCGGAGAACTTCAGCGTTGCCAGGAGCACTTCGGCCACCTCGTTGAGCTCAGGGGCGATGGGCACGATGTCGATGTGCTCCTTGACCTGGAGCGCCGAGGCGTCCCACATGATCCCGGCGTCGGCGCCCTTCATCACGATGGCGTGCGTGAGTTCCGGGATGCACCCGGCCTCCATCACCACGTTCTTGCGTATCGTGTCCCAGACGCCGGCGCGCTGCAGAATACGCCTGGTCAGCGGACCCACCGCCAGGGCCTCGGGATGTCCCAGGGCCACGCGCACGCCGGGGCGTGCCATGTCCTGGACCGTCCGGACGTTCTTCGGATTGCCCTTCGGTACCATGATGACCGGAGTGAAGTACACCACGGGCCTGTGCTGGTCCACGTAGCCGCGCTCGGCGGCCTGCATCACCCAGAAGCCCTCTCCGGGCATGTACAGATCGCCGCGGCGGGAGAAGGCCAGTTGTCCCAGGAGCATCTGGGCCCCGGCATAGGAGAAGTCCACCCTCACCCCCGTGCGCTTTTCGTACGCCTCGGCGATGAGGTCCATGGCCGGCTGCAGTCCGGCGCCGCAGGGCACCAGCAGGGACTTGCTGGACTTGCGGGCCGAGGTGTCCGTGGGCTGGAACCCCCACTTCTCCAGGAGGGTCTGGGCGGGTGCGGTGGTCAGGAACTGGACGAAGGCGTCCGCGGCTGCGGTGCCCTGCGGAGTGCCCAGGAGAGCCACCAACTCGATGGAGGGCGTCTGCTCGGCGCCGAGGTAGAAGCCAAGACCGGTCTTGCTCCTGGCTCCGGCGAAGATGAGTGCGGGCGCGTAGCTCACCGCGGCCTGCACCCGACCGGCTTCCAGTGCCTTGCGGGCAGCTTCACCGGAGGCCACCGGGACGATCCTGCTCTCTACCTGCTCCCACAGACCGGCCTCGCGCAAGGCGGCCTCGAAGGCCGCGCCGGCCGCCTCCTGCTGCGGGTCGGGGACGGCGACGCGTACACTGGTTGCCTTGGCCAGTGCTTCCAGCGTCTTGAGGCGCAGGGGATTGCCACGGGCCACGGCGACAGCCACGGGAACGCGGCCGAAGACCTTCTTGTCTCCGGTCACACTAACGCCTGCGTCGCCGATGGCACAGAGGTCCGGCCCGTCCGGAGAGAGGGCCACGTCCGCGGTGAACTCACGGGCGCTTTGTTCTGCCGGACAAGTCTTCAGCTCAACCTTCACGTCCTTCTGCTGAGCCGCGAACTGCTTGCAGGCGTCCTCGAGGTAAGGCTGCAGCAGGGCAGGGGCCAGGACCGTCACGGTGCCCTGGGGCCCCGCTGCGGTAGGCCGCGCGGCGGAGGGCGGGCCTTGCGAGGCCGCGGGGACGGTGGTCTCATGCGGCCTGACTCCACAGCCCACCAGGGTCGCCGCCAGTAGCACGACCATGGCGCAGAGAGAAGACAGGCGGTGGCTGTCCTTCATGGGTGCTCCTCATCCGGCAGTTTCCGGCCCGGCGGCAGTCGCCGCGAGACGACGCGGCCGATCCCGCAAGTACCGAAGAGATTCTACACGGTGCCGGAGCGAGAGAGTCGCACAAAGGAGGTAAGGAGAGGGGAACGCAATGAGAGGATCGGTACGGCGAGCGCAAGCGCGAGGGAGGGATGATCGTGGCGGCACAGTCGCGCCCGAGAAGGCGCGTGGGCACGGAGGGGCAAGGGTCTCGGACGCCGTTAGCCGTCCGCCGAGTACCTCGCCGAGCACCTCTTTGGGCCGTTGGCGGGCACGGTAATCGATCGGTGAGTGCTTCCGGCGGAGCGGGGAGCGCCGACCGGTGTTGCCGTCAGTCGTCGCCGTACTCCCGTAGCGTCGCCTACTCCTCCACTCGCCGCATCATCACATTGTCCAGGTACATCTCCGCCGGTTCGGTACCGTTGCTCACGAAGCCCAGCCAGGTGATGCGGTCGAAGTCCGAGCCGCAGGGAAGGTCATTGGCCTCGAAGAGCACCTCGCCATCCTGACTGGTGATGCGCAGGTCCCACAGGCCGTCGGCCAATGCTCCCAGGCCGTCTGCGACCTCGAAGTGCAGCCATTCCTCGGCAGGCAGCAGAACCTCCGTGGGTGTCTTCTCATTGAGCAGGAGGCGACCGTCTTGCTCGATCCAGATGCAGGGGCCGACCTTGTCGTCTGCGGCCGTGGTGCGCCACTCACTCCAGAGCATCGCGCCCGGCTCGCGGTAGAGGTCGAACTCCAGTTGCAGCCGGATGTCGCCGGCCAGGCCGGGGTTGTAGTGGATGTGGGGCAGATGGTAGGTCAAGTCCGGGGCATCCACGAAGCGCAGGCTGTGGGGGGGCGAGAGAGCCCGGCGGTTACTGACCTCCACATAGGCCCCGCCCTGGACGTCTTCGACCACGGCCGCGAGCGCCGGCTTCTGGCCGGGGAGGGCGTCGTCGAAATCGTCCTGAGGCAGCACGAGGTGTACGTCCCGCTCATTGGGGGAGAGCTCGGACAGCGGGTATTGGCCGGGAAGCGAGGTCCATTCCTCGTCGCCGTAGAGGCCCACACCGCTGAGATCGATGGGCCGGATGCCCATGGCGAGGGCGGGGGAATCCGGTCGCAGGCGGAAGTCGCGCCCCACGGCATCCACGAACATCGGATCGGTCATTCGTGAGTGGGCGTCCATACGGGCGGAGTACCAGATGTCCTTGAGGCCCTCCTTCTCCCGCCACTGTTCCCACGGGAAGCTCAGGAAGGTGATGGGCTCGCCGTCGGCGCGCCAGTAGATGTTGTAGTCGATGATCTTGTCGTAGCTCTGCCACTGCGGGACATCGCGGAAAGGCGTGCCGGAGCCGTCGAGATAGACGATATTGTACTGGAAGATGTTGGTGCGTTCCGAATCGATGCCGAGGCCGAAGCCGCAGAAGGCCGAGATGTTGTTGAGCACCGTGATGCACGAGGTGCCGTGCTGGATGCGGATGCCCCCTGAGCCGCAGTCGTGGCAGACGTTGTTTTCACACAGCAACCCCGAACTGCCGCCGTCGATATAGATCCCGTGGCCGATGGCGTTGGGGGGAGTGCCCACGTCGTGCACCAGGTTGTGGCGGATGACGGAGCCCGGCGTCAGGCCCAGGCTGTAGATGCCGCCGCCGTCCTCCAAAGATCGCATCACGTGGTGCACGTGGTTGTGCTCCACCACGTTCTCCCGCGTGCCGGAGTAGACGATGTCCCACGTCCAGCCCAGCGAGATGCCGGTGTAGCGCAAGTCGCAGACCTCGTTGTGGGAGAAAGTGTTATTGCGCCCGAAGGCCATGTAGATGCCCGTGGCGCCCGGATGGATGTGGCCGCCATCGTGGATGAAGTTGTTGTCCACCACATGGTGGGCGGCGATGCGGTCGAAGCTCTTGGGCCGCTCCGCCGAGCCGAGTCGTACTCCGCCACCGCCCAGATCGTGCAGGTGGTTGCGCCGGATCGTGTTGTATGAGCTGTCCTGGTCCAGCCAGATGCCGTAGCGGCCGACGTGCGCCACCTCACAGCCGATCACGGCACAGTGGCGGGCGCCGTGGAACTCCAGGGCCGCGCCCAGCGTGCTCTCAGCCTGGGGCGAGGAGATCCCGGTGGGCGGCAGGTCGAAGCCGGCGTGCCGGAAGCTCAGGCCCTCAAAGGTGATGTGCTCCACATAGCGGCCGTCATCGGGGGCACCCTGAGCCGAGAGGAGCAGCTCACAGACCGGCGCGACGACCTCGGCCCCCGCCAGGTCCTCGTCGGCGAAGGGGATGATGCGCAGCTCGCCGCTGTTGCGGTCTAGCTGCCATTCGCCCGGGGCGTCACAGGCCCCCGGGTGGTTTTCCACGATGTACGGGGAAGTGGCCCACCCGGGCTTAGGTAGCTCCCACACCGCCGGGCCGGCGAGAGTGGCGATTCGCGTCTTGGTGTCCACAGCCTTGAGGGGGAAGATGCCGGAGTTCCAACTGAAGATGATCCGCAGCTCGACGTCCGCGAGGTTGGGCCAGTCTAGCAGATCGTCGCCGCGGAAGGCGAAGCGGTCTCTGGAGGTGCGGGAGCCGCCCTGGGCGGGTTCGCCCTCTGTCTGAGGTGGCACGCCGCGGAGGATGTGATACTGCCCCTCATTGGGCGAGCGGGCGGGAATGTAGCGCCGGCCGTCCACGAAGAGCTGGCGGAAGACCCAGCGGTGGCCTGAGGCCTGTGGGATGACGGTGGACCACGAGCCGTCGTCGTTGCGGGCAAGCCCGGAGATAACGCGCCCGGCGGAGAGCACAGGCCGCTCACCGGGGGCGGCGGCGTAGACGATCGGGGCCTCCGCGGTTCCGGAATCCTCGGGCCCCAGCGTCAGTGGCCCGGTGAGCCGGTACGTTCCGCCGTGGATAACGACCCGCGCGCCCCCCTCGGGCAGAGCGCCATCGACCCGCGCGGCGCGCACGGCGTCGCGCGCCCGGGTCGGCGTGGCAAAGGGCGCCTGCGCCGTGCCGGCGGCCTCATCGCTGCCGGTGGGGGCGACGTGGAACTCGATGGGAGCGGCGAAGGCGGGAACAGAACCGAGCAGCAGAGGGGCGGCGAGGACCGACAGCAGACGGCACAGAGGGCGGGTCATGGATTACCATCCTCCGAGGTCTTCGTGCGTCGGAATGGGGTGGGGATTGCGGGGGGGCGCACTGTCACCGCGGGGCACGATACAGTCCGGAGGCCACCGTGCCCGCGGGCTTCGTGGGGCCTGCAGGCAGATGCTTCGGTGCCGAGGGCAGTGCCGTTCGCCGCTGCCCTCTCCTGAGCGGCCGCATCGCGAAGGGGAGGGAAGGCGGTCCGGAGGACCGACGGGAGGGGCGCCGTCGGACGACGATTGCGCCGGATGCGGAGTACCAATGCACAATCGGCATCCCGACGGGCCAACGGCAGACGGCTGGGCCGGATGCACGGGATACGGCTCCGTGCATCCGGCCCCTCCATACGACCAACGACGACGACAGCCACCAACCTCAGAATCTCAGGTCCCTCTCCCCCGCCTTGATGCGGCCGACGAACTCCTTGGCTCTGGTCCGGACGCCGTCGCTGGGGATAGCGGCCAACTCGCGCTCGATAGCCTCCGCTCCCAGCGTGCGCAGCGT
>CAYRFY010000100.1:0-16141 GCA_964423635.1 uncultured Armatimonadia bacterium
CCGTTGTAGGGCGCGGGCCTGTACCGCGCCGAGCTAACCTGACAACGGCGGCGGGTTGGAAGGCCCGCCCCACGGGGCCTGAAGACCCGCCGCCGATGCGGCCGTTGTAGGGCGCGGGCCTGTACCGCGCCGAGCTAACCTGACAACGGCGGCGGGTTGGAAGGCCCGCCCCACGGGGCCTGAAGACCCGCCGCCGATGCGGCCGTTGTAGGGCGCGGGCCTGTACCGCGCCGAGCTAACAACGGCTCCGGGCTGGAAAGCCCGATCCCGCCCTGCGGGACGGTTGCGAGCCGCTTGGAGCCGGCCCCCTATTGCAGAAACAGCTTCGCCAGCGCATTGTACGCCCGCTGGGCCACGTCCTGCGCGGCCTCCAAGGTGTAGTCGGTGCCCTTGTGCATGCCCACGATCTCCAACGTGGCGCAGGGGACGTTGTCGATGCTCTTCATCACCGCGGCCAATGCCGGCTGGTCCATGGCGCCATTACCCGGGATCTGGGGCTCCACCGGACCAATCGGAGCCTCGCGACTGGCCCGATTGTCTCGGGCGCGCAGCACCACCACGTACTGCTTGACCGCCTTGAGCGTCTCCACCGGGTCCTCGGCCCGCTCGCCCGAGCGCCAGATATGGCCGGGATCGTAGTTGATCCCGACGGTCTTCAGGTCCAGTGTCTTGACCGCTTCCAGGATGGTGTCCTTGGAGCAGATGGAGGTGTTCACATGGGGTTTGATGGCCAGGCCCACGCCGAACTGGGCCGCGCGCGCTCCGGCCTCGTTGAGGATCTCCACCACTTTGCGCAGGGAGCTTTGAAACTCCGGGGTGAAGGAATCATCCTCCACGGCCGGTGCCTCGCCGCCGGCGCCCTCGGCGATGAAGGGCGCCCCTACGAGCTGGGCGGCCTCGAGGGCCTTGGCGAAGTCGTCGGAGGTCATGGAGAGCCCGCCGCTGCCACCGATGGATTCCACCTTCAGGCCGCGCGACTCGATCTTATCCTTGACCTCGGCGTAGTACGAGGTCGGCTCGCCGATCTTGAGATGCTCGGCCATTCCCGGCCGGGCGCACAGCTCGATGTACTTGTAGCCCGCCTTCGCGATGCCCTCCAGGGCCTCGTCCAGGCTATGGTTACCATACAGGATAGTGCTGCAACCAAGTTCCATCTCGTCTTCCTCCCTGATGTTTGGCGGTCGGGCACCCTTCACCGAGCTACCTGCCCTCGACCCACTCCTTGAGCTTTGGATCGATGGTGCCGTCGGGCAGGACATAGTCCGGCGACACATAGCCCTCGCCCTCGAAGCGTTTCTTGCGTACGCAGCCGCGGCCGCCCTTGAAGCAGTAGTCTTCCAACCACTTGGGGTCCAGCAGACCGGCATCGAAGGCGCGCTTCATGCCGGAGGTTTCATTATACCAGATACAAAGGTCTCGCTTACCCATCGCCCGTCATCACCTCGATCGAACGCCACCCAACGTATTGTGCGTATCGCGCCCTTTCCGCGTCTGCCCCCTGCATACCTGCCGCTTCACGACACACTTGGTTCGCCTGTGGCCGTCAAGCGGCCCCTGACAACGATCGGCCCGCCTCCTGCGGGGAGGCGGGCGGAGACGCGGGACAAAGACTTGTCTGACCCGTCGCCGGTGCGGTCCGGAGCCGGCCGGAGAGCTTGTCCATTGGTCCCCGGGGCGTCACGACGTGGAGAGTACCAGGTGCCGCCTGTCCTCACCGTTTCCACACTCAGTGGCCACGGCCTCCAGGTGTCTGCGGACTAGCTCGACACCCTCCTGCACCGTCGATACGCGCACAACGACACACAGTATCTTCTTCAGCAGCCGGGGCAGATTGGGCCCAAACCGCGGGTTCGCCCAGGCGTCCACACCCCCGAGCGCATCCAATGACTTGTTGGCCTTCTTCGGATCACCGTGCTGAAGGGTCTCGTCCCCGCCGTACTTGGAGTTTTCGCGGCGCTCGACGAACTCTACATCGTCCTCCGTGAATCGGTAGACATCGAAATACGTGGCCATGCCCGCATGGTCGTCGGTCACCAGATTCTCACCATCATGGGTACTGAATGCCACGAGAATCTCCATCTTGCTACCTCCATTGGGGTGAGCAGGCTCCGTCGCGGCTGCCCGTCGCGGCGGCCGCAACTGCTCCGAGGCTGCCTCGGCCAGCGCGATCATCTGCCAAATCCGCTCATCGGTAACTCGATAGCAGATCTTCTTGCCCTTACGCTCCCCGGCCACCAGGCCGCAGGTGCGCAGCACGGCCAAATGCTGAGAGATATTGGGCTGATTGCGCCCGAGGTCGTCCTGCAGTTCCTGGACGCACAGCTCCCCCTCCCGCATCCTGAGCAGGATCTCCAGTCTGACCGGATTGGAGAGCGCCTTGAAGACCTCGGCCAGAGCTTCAGCGTCGACGATCGATCCTGCCACAGCGGTGTGCCTCCGAAGCGGAACAGGCTCCGCGGCCTCCACCGGCTGCAGCGGTGGGCCCCGTCATGGTCCACATCGCCGGTCCGGGAGTGCCGTCCCTTCCAGGTGGTATGCGTGCGCGTCTCAGCGCCGACACCGCCTGCGGCAGGCGGTCTTGGCCCTCTTGACATCCGCGGAACCCGTGCTATAGTTATATATGCTCATATTCGCATATATCTATCGGTCCAGATGGTACCAGTCACACCGTTGCCTGTCAAGGCGCGGAGGCCACCATTCCGGCTTGCTCGCTCCCGGGTCTCGTCGGTTCCGGCAACCACGGATCGGCTCCCTCGCGCCTTCAGGGCGCGGTGCGGAGGCGCGGTGCGGTCACAGGACGACCGGGCGGGAGCGACACAAGCGGAGAAGACTACAGAGGGTGATGCGACATGCCGCTTTATGAGTACATCTGCAATGACTGCCAGACAACCTTCGAACGTCTCATCGCCGCCCAGGATCGTGACAAGCAGTCCCAATGCCCCGAGTGTGGATCGAACAAGACGCGTCGTCTGATCTCGGGGTTTGCGATTGGCAAGTCAAGCGGCGGCGGCAGCCAGACATCCTGCCCCACGTGCACCACGGGCACGTGCAATCTGGGCGGATAGTAGCAGGGCCGGACGTGGGTTTCGCCAGGGGGCGAAGGGCTCGGCGTGGCCGCGCCCACTCAATCAGCACTCTACCACAAACGGACAATGTGCTCCGATGCCCGCTCCTGGTGCATCGGAGCACTGGTTTTCTACCGGTTGAAGGTGGAACTCGGGCGGGACGGCGCCGGTTTCCGTGGCTCCGACCTCAATTGGCCCGAGCCGCCACCGCGCCTGCGTCGGGCCGTCTCCGTGCGCGGTCCTCGTGATCAATCGCCTGCCGGCGCCCCGGACGATGGCCGCGAACGGCATCTCTGGGGCCCGGAGTCGCCCGGGCGTCAATGAGCAACTCTGTGCGGTCGTCCGGCTTCGACCTCTTCAGACTGCGTCGGCTCTTCGCAGACCGATCGCCACGAACCCGGCTGCGGGGTCGAGGCCCTCGCGCGGCTCCTCCACAGTGAAGCTTGTCGCCTCGGGCGGCTGGAAGAGGGTGCAGGCGGTCTGGCCGAAGGTCAGCCCGGCGTCCGCCACCAACCCGCGCACCTCCTCCAACGTGTACAGGCGTGCCCGCGAGTAGAAGCGGTGGCCGTTCTCTCCCAGCCGCACATAGTGGCGCCCCCAGGGGCTATCGGCCAGTACGAGCCCCAGGACCACCTGCCCGTCCGGCCTCACAACGCGCGCGGCCTCCTTCAAGAGCCCCAGCGGTTCCGGGGCGAAGCACAGTGTGACGATGCACAGCACCACGCCAAACTGACCGTCGGCGAAGGGTAGCGCCTCGCCCCGCGCCGGCAGGACGGTGACTTCCCTGGCCGCCGCCAGTTCCAGGGCTTTGGTGGCCGGGTCGACACCCATTTCCACGCCCAACGCTCGCGCGAACCGGCCGGTCCCCACCCCCACCTCAAGCCACGGCCTGGGCTCATCGGACAGCAGAGCCTGCACGCAGCGCAGTTCGGATGCAAACAGCGGCTGCCCCTGCAAAGACTCGAACCACCCGTCATAGTCGGAGGCAAAGCGCTCGAACAGGTCCTCTGTCGGCAGCATGGGTACTCTCCCTACATGGATCGAGTCGCGAGACCTTCCTGAGACAGTACGCGCCGCGGGAGCTCGGTGTCGACAGGGGCCCGACCGCCCTGGCGGATGCCCAAAGCACGGTGCCTCCTTGCAGGCCCACCGACCTCCGGCGCAGGCTCGCCTACAAGCGCGAGGGCACGCAGCGTAGGCTGCGTGCCCCATGCGGCCCCTCGCTGGGAGGGTAGCTTCGCCACGGCGATGGGCGTTACCTTGGGCGCCCGGTTCCGCGGCGTTCTGTGCCGTTCTGCGCGCCTCTGTGTCTAGCCGTAGCTCCTCGACCCGTCGCAGCCGCCCGTCGTCACTGCTCGCGCGCCACCTTGGCCAAGACCGCGGCCCTTTGCTCCCGGCCGGCGTCGGTGTGCGCCGTGAGGACGACGATGTAGCGGCCGCTGGGCACAAGGGTCCCGAACTGCGTGCGCCCCGACCAGGTCAATGCATGCGCGCCGAGGGTCTGGGAGTCTCCGCTGATCAGGCAAGCCAAGGTGCGGCCGGTGACGGTGCGGACGTCCGCGCTGACCGCAGCATCGGTTCCGAGGGTGTACGTCACGGCGACCTCCTCGCCTGCCTGGACCGCGCTGAGTCCCTCGATGAGCTTGGCGTCCTCAGCGTCTGCGGCCCGCCGGGGCACCACGATCACATCGCCGGACATCAGCTTCTCGGGCTCCGGGGGAGCAGGGGCACCCTCGGCGGGCGCCAGCCAGCCAGCCAGGTTGAGTTCCTGGGCAGCCGGTCCCCTCGCGCTGCGTATCAGGGACACGTGGGACGCGTCTGCCTTCTCCGTAAGCCCGCCGGCCTTCTGGATGAGGTCCACCACCGTGCTGCCGGGAGAAAGGGTGTAGGCGCCGGGTGCCCTGACCTCACCGGTGATCACAACGGTGACCTCGTTGTTCTGCGCGGCCAGAGCCCGCTTGATGACGAGCTGCTGGGTGGCGATCTGGGCCTCGACTTTGGCGAGGTCCACCTTCGCTAAGTCGTATGCTTCCTGCAGGTCGGCCGCCTCGGAGGTTGTGATGGTCGCCGCCTCCGCCCGCGCCTTACCCTCCTCGGCGCGGCGCTTGGCCTGCTCCAGACGGATCTTGGCGGCCTCCAGGTCGGCCTCCAGCTCCTTGAGCTTGGCCTCGGCCAGTTCGGGGTCATCGGTGATGGGCTGAGGCTGGGGCGCCGGAGTGAGCTGCGGCGCGGTGGACGCGCGAGACGGGTCGGCTTCCGCCCCGGTCACGCCCGTGGCCGGCCCCACCGGCGGCCCGGTCGGCACCGACGGAGAGGCGACACCTTCCGTCGTGCCCGGCGCTGTCGGGCTCGCGGCTTCCACACCGGGCGTGTCGCCCGCTCCTTCGGCGGGCCGCACATCGACGAGGACCACAAGTTGAGGGCGGAAGAGTCCGGATACGAGGGACCGAGGGAAGCCCGGCGGGAGCAGGGCCGGTCCCTTCCGGAGCAGCCAGCGCTCGCCGTCCCAGTCACATTGCAGACCCAGAGCGGCGCAGATGCCGCGCAGCACCGAGGCCAAAGTGGCATTCTGGAAGTTGAGCGCGGTCACCCGGCAATCGCGCAGTGCTGCGTCCGCCAGCACCACCTGCACCCCCGGGCAGGCCTCGGCGAGCATGGCCACCACATCCGCCAGCGGCGCGTCGGAGACCCGTAGGTTGATCGGATCCGAGGGCGAAGGGGTTGCCGAGGGCGGCTGCCCCGGTCGCGGCCAATCTGTGCCCGGGGGGGTGCTAAACAGGCCCAGGCCCTCAAATAGTCGGTGACCGCGCTCCGGGCCGGGCACCCGCCAGATGAGCAACACCTGCGTCGGGATCGACTGAGAGCACTGGAACTGAGTTTCCTTGCGATTGACGGCCGGGCGGCTGACGTAGGCCCCCAGGGCCTCCTCGAACTTGCCGTCTGCCAGTTCCTGGTACGATAGGTCGATGGAGATGCTCGCCTTGTCACCGTCCGGGGAGGCAGCGACCTTGATGCCAAAGCCCCCAGCCTCCGCCAGGTCCTTGCGGCGATAGAGGCCCGGCTCGACCTCCTCCAGATAGGCCGTCCGCCCGGCATCGGCGGTGGGGAGGCTCATCTCCACGGGTGGCAGCCCGCCCGCCCCCGGCGCTTCAGTCTGCGTGGAGGAGATGGGAGTGGCGGCCTGCTCCGGGAGCAGCGTCCGCACCGTCTGGTCCGAGGGTCCGGTGATGACAGTCAGGCCGGAGCGCCTGTCGAACTGGACCATGTCGCCCGTGATCTGCCAGGGGGCGGCAGGCACGAAGAACGCGTCACCGAAGCTGTACTGCAGTTGCCACTCCATCGGCAACCGCAACTCGTCTGCCGGTCCGATGGGCCATACGGCGCCGGGGCCGCCGATCAGTGCGGCCCTCACCGTGAGTATCAGTGCCGCTGCCTTCAGGGTTCCCATCCTCGTCGTCACTCTCCTGTGGCATCCGTGATGAGCCTGGCAAGTCGTGTGGACTGGCTATAGCTCGCCGGGGGCATGGCCTCCGGCGCCGGGAGTGTCTGCACGATCACCCCGATCTGCTCCTCCACTACCGAGGCGGGACCGGGCGGAGCCTCGGCCGCCACTCCCATGCCGCCTTCCTCTCCCCCATGCGCCACCGGCGTCTCCTCGGCGCTGCGGTCCGGCTCTTCAGCATGCGCCGCCGGAGTGGAAACGTCTCTGTATACCACCTTCGTCCGCACCCGCGGTACACGGACGATCTTGGTCAGCACGCGGTCGCGGGTGACGACGCGGTCCTTGTAGACGGGCACCTCGCGGGTCACCACGCGCTCGCGCACGATGACCTGGGGCGGCGGGGCCGTCTGCGTCGTCGCTATCGGCCGCGGCGCCAGATTGTATCCAAGGGCGAAGGCCAGCAGCATGCCGGCGAGACCGGCCACGGGCACCCAGAGGGCGCGAGCCGGTGCGCCGCATCGAGATGGCGTCTCGACGGCGGCGAGCACCTTGCCCGTCAGCCGTTCCAGGCGCGCCTTTTCCCCACCGGGATTGGCACAGCCCGCGGCGGCCACGCTGAGGCGCTGCAGCTCATCCATCATCCTGCGGCAAGCCGCGCAGCCGTCCAGGTGGCTCTGTAGAGGGGCGGGATCGGCGAGGGTGCCGTCCAGTTGCGCGTGGATCTGCTTGCGTGCGGTGCGACAGTTCATTGGCTGTGCTCCCTGCCGTCTTCTCGCGGCGTCTCTTGGTCCCCACCCAGCCAGTCTCTCAGCTCGAGCGCCAGCCGCTCCCGGGCTCGGTGCAGGTGCACCTTCACCGAGCCCGGAGAGCACCCCATCGCCTCGGCCGCCTCCGCCTGCGAGAGGCCGTGGATGTGGACGAGGCCGAAGGCCACTCGCTGCCGCAGAGGTAGGCTCCGGGCCGCCAGGCAGATTTGCCGCTGCAGCTCGGCGGCCTCGGCCTGCTCCTCCAGCGGGCCACCATCGGCCTCCGGCGCCCCCTCCCCCAGCGAGAACGCCGTGCGCACCGAGCGACGTCGCAGTTGGCTGATGGCGCAGTTCACCGTGATCCGGCGCAGCCAGGCGGTCAAGTGCGGCGGTGCCCCACGACGGCGGATGGCCTCGTACGCCTTGACGAAAGCCTCCTGGACGCAGTCCTCAGCCTCATCGTCACTCCCCAGCACACTCCAGGCCAGTCGGTACAGATACCGGCGGTGCAGACGCACCACCTCGGCATAGGCCGGGCCGTCGCCATGTCGCGCCCGTTCGATGACGTCGCCGTACTCGTCGGCCATGGAATACCGGTGGTACTGCACGTGATAGCGCTACCATCCCCAATAACGCTTGAGAGCGGCCGAGGGTTGACAGGGATGTGGGGGCCGGTACAGCGAGACGGCTACGGCGGACGGCGACGGCTGCCGGGCGGGACGCCCGCGGTCCCAGGGGACGACTCTACGGCCACGGCGGACGGCGACGGCAAACGGCAACGGCAAGCAGCGCGATGACCGAGCGCCCTATTCTCCCGTCACCTCACGCAGCCTGGCGAAGAAGGCCTGCTTGCGCGCGGTGTTAATGCCCCAGTTTGTCGGCACGCTCTGATAGCCGTCGCGGTAGTTGTTCTTGCCGGGGTCGAAGAATCCCCATGAGCAGTACTGCCCGATGGCGGCGGTCATGTTGCACAGTGGCCGGTCGAAGTCGAAGTGGTCGTCTTCGTTGACCAGGATCGGCATGGGGCGATACCCGGCGACCTGACGGGTCTTGTGCACCATCTCGGCCAGGCGCTGCGGCTCACTCACCCCATTGCCGTGCAGGAGCAGGAAGTCGGCGGCGGTAACGACGTTCTCCCGCGGGATGGTCCCGCCGCCGTAGCTGGTGCTCACCAGCAGGCGACGGCCGTCCCGTGTCCGGCTCTTCACACGCTCGATCAGCTCATGCACCCGCTCGGGTCGCAGGATCGCATGGTCGTAGCGCACATTGCACTCGTTGTTTACCTCGATCAGCACATTGCGATACCCCCGCGCCAGCACCCAGTCCACCGCATTGTCCAGCGCGCGGATCACCGCGGCCTCGTCTTCGAGACGCTGGTCCTGGCCGAAGTAGAAGAGCCCCAGGATGGCGACCATGCCCAGCTCATCGGCGCGATCCAGGATCCGCCCCAGGCGGCCCAGGTACTCGGGGCGCAACTCGCCGGTCTGTGTGAACGCGGAGTTATGCCACGGCTGCTCTTGTGAGTAGCCTTCCGGGCTCCCGCCCTGGAGGTTGATGGTGAAGCACAGCAGCCCGTTTTGCCGCCATTGAGGCATGGCAGCCACGAACTCCCGGCAATTGCGCTCCGGGTCCCAATTGCCTGTGTCCGGATAGGCCCAGCGCGCAATGGTCTCGGGGTTGAGGTCATCGAAGATGCCCTGCACCATGCGACTGTTCATCAACAGGCCCTCGATCCTGTGCCCCTGCCAGGTGCGTCCCTCGTAGGTGGGATGGCCGTTGATGGTGAAGGCATCCTCGTGGATACCCACCTCCGTCTGCCGGCGGGGCACGCCGCCACCGGAAGAGACCTGCTCGCGCCGCTGCGCGACAAACGACAGGTTCCGCACGCGCAGGTCGCTGCGAAACGGCCCCCAGATCTCCCAGCCCATCAGCACCTCGTCAATGGCGTAGTCTTCAATCTTCAGATCGGTCTGGTAGCGGCTGTTGATCTGATCCACCGCCTCCCGAGTGAGGTTGCGCACATCCACCGTCACGTGGGACCGGCTCCCGATCATCAGGCCCGTCGGGTTCGGTGTCCAGTACACCGCATCTCCGGCGGGGTCGCCTCCCAGCCATGGGTCGGGGCTGCTATGCGTCTTGCCGTCCCAACTGCAGAAGGCCGGGTACAGCGCGTAGATGCAGCGTCCTGCTTTGCTCTGCGTGTCGGCCGCCGGCGGGCTTTGGAGCTTCAGGACGAAAGCCAGGTAAAACAGGCAGTGATTGCCGACCTCCTGCTCGCCCCAGGACCCTGCCGGGCACGGATTGGGCCGGCCTATCTCACACGAGACCAGCTCAGCGCCAAAGGTGAAGGTCAGGTCTGAGTACTCGTCCAACTGCAGAGGACGCTCCGGCCGCAGGGGATCGCGGATGCTCTGGGACAGCAGCAGGTGAGGCCAGTTCCAGGCCTTGCCCCCGCAGAAGCGCGGCTCAACGCCGTCCTGCGCCGCGGATAGGTTGCAGCCGTGGCGCCATTCGCGCTCCGTATCCATGACGAAGCGGATAGCGCCGGTCCCGGTGTCGACCTCGAGGCGCTTGCCACTATCCCGCGAGCTGTACACGATCCGGGCGCCCTCGACTGTAGGGTTGTCGGGGTTGTCGCTGAAGTCCTGTAGTTCGGCGATCTCGATGAACTCCCAGCTCGCGCGGGGCGTCGAGGGCAGCTTCTGCTCCCACCGCTCCCGAGCCTGTGCCCGCAGATCGGGGGGGTAGTTGGTGCGCGTCGCGACCTGGACGCCGCTTCGCAGCCACGGGTCCCGCAGCAGCTCAATCCACTCCACGGTCGGTGCCGACGGCTGCGCGGAGGCCACAGCCGATAGACACAAAAGGACTATGCCGCCCGCCAAAGTCATGCCCATGATTCCCTCCGGATGCGGGAATCGCGCCCACAGGCGCGACGTGCCCCCCGCGCCGTGGTCGGAGACTGTCTTCTGATTTCGTCCGTCGGGGCGGGGAGCCCTGCTCCAGACCCATCGGCCATTGTGGGCTATCGACGTCTACGGGCTCCACGGGCCAGGGGTCGGAACGTCGCCGGTCGATTGCCAAACGCCAGGGAGGACCCCACATGCAGCCGGCTCTCAGCCCCAGAGAACGTGTCGCTTTGGCCCTCGATCATCACGAGACCGACCGCGTCCCGATCGCCATGGTCTGCTCGGGGATCAACCCACCCGCCGCCGCCGAGCTGGAGACGTATCTGCACAGAGAGCGGGGTCTCACCACCGCCGAGTACCTGGCGCCCCTGATCGACATCGCCGCAGTGGGTCCGGCCTACGTGGGCCCGAGGCTGGCCTCCGGCTGTGACATGTGGGGCGTGCGCCGTGCTCCGGTGAGCTACGGCGCCGGGGAATACAGCGAGATCGTCCACCATCCGCTGGCAGATGCCCGGACCGTCGATGACATCCGTGCCCACACCTGGCCGACGGCGGACTGGTTCGACTACTCTGTCCTGCCCGACGGTATCGCCCGCGCCCGGGCGGAACGCGACTACTGCCTGATGGCCGCCAATGGCAACATCTTCGAGTCCTCCTGGTACATGCGCGGCTTTCAGCAGATGATGATGGACTTCGTCCTGAACCCGGACCTGGCGCACGCGATCATGGAGCGGGTGGCGAGTTTTTACATCGCCTATTTCGAGCGCCTCCTCGCCGCGGCGAGAGGCGAGATCGACCTGGTCTTCACCGCCGACGACATCGGGGGCCAGGAGGGCCTGCTTCTCTCTCTGTCCATGTGGGAGCAGTTCATCAAGCCCTATCACGTCCGGCTCAATGAGGTGATCCACAAACACGGGGCCAAGGTGATCTACCACTCGGACGGTGCGGTGATTGAGGCGGTGCCGGGCCTCCTCGACATGGGTATCGACGTGCTGCAGGCGCTGCAATTCGACTGCAGAGGCATGGAAGACGAAACCCTCAAGAGCAACCATGGGGATCGGCTGTGCTTCCAGGGCGGGATCAGTGTGCAGTCGACCCTACCCTTCGGCACGCCGGAGGACGTGGCGGCCGAGGTGCGACGGCGGATTGACGTGCTCGGGCGCGGAGGCGGCTACATCCTCGGGCCCTCCCACGCGATCCAGGCGGGCACGCCACCACAAAACATCGTGGCGATGTTCGATACGGCCGCCACTCACCGACCGCGGCCATGGGGCTGCAGCCCCACCATGCGACGCCGAGGCGCGGTCTGAACCCAAAGGGGGCCGATCTGCACCCGCGCATACCCGCGGTGATCTCCCGCCTCCTGACCTACTGTTACGGCGTCACTTTGCCTCAGCGCCCACGCTGAGGGAAGCTGCGGAATGGCCGCCGGGGCCCGCCCGGCCGGGGCCCTCGCTCCGGGCGCGGCCTCTGTCCGGGGAGGTGAGCCGGGGCCATCTGCGTGGGCGCATAGACCGGGAACTTCGCGGCATCATACACACGCACCAGATGCACCGAACTGCGGGCGACCTCCCGTCGCCCCAGCCTGAAGGTGTAGTGCACGTCGGGCAGCTCGTGGGCCGCCAGCTCCCGCGCCGCAACCCGGCTGCAGTCACGCACTGCGGACACCACGTAGTGCTCCAGCGTCGGCCTGGACCAGGCATCCGGAAGGGCCGCGATCGTCAGCGCAAGGTCAGAGCCGGTGTCTTTGTACTGACTGATGAGGACATTCACCACGCTGCGGGGCTCATCGGTGGTGGCCATGATCGCGTGATGCTCCAGGTCCCCGCCGTCACTGGGCAGCAGGTGCATGGTGCGGGCGCCCTGCTGTGGGAACAGACCGGCATAGGCTTCGAAGGCATAGCCGGGCTTTTTCAGCGAGCCATCGGCTTCGATCAGCCCGTAGCCGTCCTCGGGCTTCCAGTAGTCACCCCGGTAGCGACAGGCGTGGCGGAGATCTGAGTGCAGGTGCAGGTAGATCAGGGCCGAGGCGCTGAAGGCGGCGCCCTCGGCATTGCCCAGGGACTCGTTCCAGGCCGTGTCAGTAGGGCTCGGCTCTTCACCGAGAGGCTTGTAGTGCGCCGAGTTCCACTCGTCCAGGATGTTGTACGTCTTGGCGGAACCGGCGGCGTTCAGCGCCTGACGTATCGCCTGTGCCCGCCCGGCGAAGTGGTACGGCCCCTCGTGGTCGGGGTTGTAGGAGTGCCAGGAGTAGAAGTCCAGCGGAGCATCGGCATCACGACAGGCCTCGGCCAGTCGCCGAGCGAAGTCCACCTGACCGTCCTCGGGGCCGCCCGCGGCGCCGGGACCGCCGATCTTGATCCAGGGGAACTCGTCGCGCAGCCTCTTGGCCACCTGCACATAGAGCTGCAGGAACTGCTCGCTGTCCGGGTCGGTGTCCAGGTCCCAGAACATGCCGTGGTCGGGCTCGTTCCAGATCTCCCACAGGCGGATGCGGGCGTTGTATGGCGTGCACTGGTGTCCGCCGTAGTGGCTCACCACGGCGACGCAGGCATCGGCCACGGCGGAGAAGTCCGAGGGGATCTGATTGTGGGGATTGTCGTTGTACCAGCTCTCGCCGAGGCGGAACAGCACCTGGCAGCCGGCGGCCTCGATCTCGGCGATCGTGGCATCGGTCTCGGAGAACCGCGGGAACCGGCGAACGGCAGGGGACCCATACAACCACGGGAAGATCTGGGACAGGTCGCACGGGCCGTAGTAGTCGTGGGTACGCACCAGCGGGATTCCCATCTGGCGGTACTGGTCAGCAAAGTTGGCGCCGGGCAGGTGCTTCATATGGCCCGGTCCGGCATTGACGCCGTTGAGCGGACTGACTTCGCGTCCTGGAGAGCCGGCGTCCACGGTGTAGGTGGCCGGCCGGGCGACCGCCGTGAACAGGCCGCACAGCAAGACCAGCAGGCCTCGGCTCATGCCCACACCCTCCTCCCCACCCCGTACACGCGTCTCGACGGCGACTGCGCGAGCGGGATTTCCCGCTTGAGCCGTTATTCTGTGGCGGCCGCGGGCGTTCCTGAACGCGCGGGCCCCAAAACCCGATGGCCGTCGCGTGGGGAGGCACCGGGCGTCCCCCGTTCGCCGACCCCGGCGCCGCTCCTACGCCTCCCCCATGTCACCCTTCATCTGCTCCCACGCCGTTAGCCCCGACGTGGTGTCCACTCCGTAGAGGCTGTCCCGACCGGCCCGCATGGCCAGACGTCCCGCCCTCGCGATGCTCTCTCCACGGAGTAGGGCGCTCAAGAACCCGGCCACGGCGGCGTCCCCGGCACCGCAGGCATTCACGAAGCGCCCGGGATCCACGGGCAGCGGCGGCAGCCACACGCCGCCGTCCGCCCAGGTGTCCTCGGCAGACGACAGCGGCGTGGCACACCGGCTGCGACAGTAGCCGCCACGGGAACCCACCTTCAGAAACACGATCGCCGCGCCCAGAGCCAGGGCCTCGTCTGCCAACTCCCGACAGAGGCTCTCGGGGACGATGTCCACGATGTCTCCCCCGGCGGCCTGAGTCACCAGACGCTCCGCCTGCTCCGGCTCCAGCATCACCAGCAGTTCCTCGACGCTCGGGGCGAAGATGCCCACATGGGGCAGGACGCGGGTCAGCAGGCGTCGCCAGTTGACCTTCCCGGTCGCACCGTCGGGGTCGGGAAGGCTCATGTCCAGAGAGGTCGCCACCCCAAGAACCCGGGCGCGCCCGAACATCGTCGCCAGCTCGGCGCCGTCGTCGGCACACAGCCGCGGCATCAGCGGCGGGTAGCCGAAGTGCAGCAGACGACTGCGGGCGACGAGGTCGTAGTCCAGATCCTCCGCGCCGAAGATGGCGTTGGCGCCGGGGCACTCCAGGAAGATGCGGTCATTGCCCGGGGGCGCGATCACGATGCCGTAGGCCGTGCCGGCGGCCTTCGTGCGCCGCACACATACCTCCGCCCCGTGGCCCTCCAGCAGCCCCAGCAACACGTCGCCCAGCCCATCCTCGCCGATCAGCCCCTGGAGGGCGACGCGGCAGCCGAAGGCACTCATCGCCAGACCCGTATTGGGTACCACGCCACCGGGAGTGATCTGCAGCGGCCCCACCTCGCTAAGCGTGCCCGGCCGGAGCAACTGCGTCAGCGGCACGGGCTCGGCTGCCGGCGCGAAGCCCGGCGCCAGGTCTACGCCCGTATAGCCGGCGACGACCGCATCGAGCCGGGGCCCCGTCACGTGGGCATCACATCCACACCGAGGATGGAGCACAGGTCACGGAGCGTCTCGGTGTTGTCGCCGTAGGAGATGATGTAGTGCTGACTGAGCACCCGATCGATGAAGGGCTCCACCGGAGTATCTAGCACGATCTCGAGACTGGGCAGTTGTGGCGCCGGCGGCGCCCAGCCCGCCTCCTCCCACGAGCGCGGCGTCTTCGCCTCACCCGTCACCATGTGCATGGCATACCGGTCGCCGGTGTGGGTCAGCCGCGCCACCGTCACCTTCCCCGTCTTCACCTTCGAAACGTTCAGCAGGCCCTCCCCAAACTCGCCGAAGGCCGTGGGCAGCACGGTCACCGGACCCTCCACCACTTCTGACGGCACGTAGTCCGGCACACCCATCAGCATGCCATCGGGCATGAACTCATAGAACTCCAGGTAGGCGCCCACCTGCCCTGTACAGTGCTTGACCATGAGCTGGGTCGCGGAGCCGAGGATATCGTTCTCGGGGACGGTGCAGACGCCCTCCTCCTCGTGCAGGAGCATGAAGGCGCCGGCGGGGGCGAAGCCCAGCAGCTTCTTAACACCGTTCACGTCCAGCAGCGTCACCGCCTCGTACCCGCGCTCGCGGACCTTGGCCTGTACCGCGAGAAACAGCTTGACGGTGCTCTCGATGGTCTGCGGCTGGGCGGGCTTGACGAAGCTCCAGCGCCCCGCCACATCGGCGCAGAGCGCCGAGACCGCCTGGGGGTCGAGGCCTTCCATGGCCTGGGCCATCTCCAGCATCTCGAAGCTCTCCACCTCGGGCCCGATCCGGCCGCGCAGCGAGACACCGTCGTGCTGGGTGCCATACAGGTTCATGTCGCGGTAGCCCATGGTGCCGATGCGGCTGCCGCGCAATGCCGCGGCGGCCCGAGCGGCCCTGGCATAGCTCATGATCTTCGCCACCGGGAGCTCCTGGCCGCGATAGGTGACGATGTACTTGAAGGTGTACCCCAGGTCGGCCATGGGCTTGCGCAGCGCCGTGGTTCCGGCCTGGTCGGCGGTGGTGACGAACCGGCCGCCTTCCTCCCAGCCGGTGAGGCCGAGAAGGATCATCGGCTTGTGGCGGAAGGCGTCGGCGATGGCGATCACGGCATGCGACGGAATCCAGCCCGCCAGACACAGAATCAGCAGGTCGAAGTCCTGCCCGGCCAGCTCCTGTCTGGCGCGAGCCACATCCTGCCCGGCGGGATCATCGCTCACCGGGTCCGTCCACACGAGCTGCAGACCCTCGGCCTCCAGCAGCCTGCGCGCCTCGGCGCACTTGCGCTCGATGATCTCGCGCGGGGTGTTGATCTCTCCGAAACCGACGAAGCCGGCGGTGATCTTTTCCATGGGTGTCCTCCTGTGTAGTCAGGCGTGAGGCGAAGGGCCGGCACACCTGCCGTGGCCGGGCGTTCCCGCCTTGCATGACCGCCCCAACGGCCGAGAGTCGGGTTGGAGAGCCCGATCCGGCCGAGAGGGACGACGGCGGGGGCACGGCAACGTCCGGGATTCGGGCTGGAAACTCAGATTATGCATGAACGCACTGGGGGCACATTTCGCCATTCCCACGTCCGGAACGGTCGAAGTACTGCCGTTCTCCCCCCTCCTCCCGTCTCCGCCGGTCCCGCCCTGCGGGACGGAGTACAAGCGGCTCGAAGAGACGCCGAGAGGGGGGCCGGGGGGGTGAGGTGACGTGAATCGGCGGCTGCCCGGAACCTGC
>CAYRFY010000101.1:0-16140 GCA_964423635.1 uncultured Armatimonadia bacterium
CACGACGCACGGCGCACGGCCAGCCCTCGTCGGCGGGGGGCGCTAAACACATACCGAGCTTGCGACGCCGACGCTCCAGAATGACAGAAACCGGGCCGGCCGGACTTTTCGGCCGGACCTCCAGGATTTTCTGGTCTCGGCCGAAGGCGTGAAGTCTCGGCTTTACCGGCGCGCGGCGATGGGCGGTACATCGGCGCCCGGTAGGACGAGGACTGACGGAACAAGCCGCTTGGGCCGCGGGAGCCACTCCCGTGGCTCGACGGCCCCAATCCACAGCTTACAGGAGGTTGGCCACTACGTGGCGACCCATCGACCTGCCCCTTCGGAGCACAAGAATACAGTTGTGATGCTCCTGGCCGGCGGCGAGGGCCAGCGTCTGTACCCGCTGACCCGCCGACGCGCCAAGCCGGCTGTTCGTTTCGGCGGAGACTACCGCATGGTGGACTTCACCCTCAGCAACTCGGTGAACTCGGGCTTTCGCCGCATCTACGTACTGACTCAGTTCGCCTCCTCCTCCCTGCACCGCCATCTGAGGAGGGGTTGGCTGCCCATGCTCAGTGACGGTCTTGGCGAGTTCATCGAGGTCGTGCCGGCGCAGCGCATGGCCGGCGACCGTTGGTACGCGGGGACGGCCGATGCCATCTACCAGAATCTGTTCATCCTCCAGGATGAGCGCCCCCATCTCGTCTTGATACTCTCCGGAGATCACGCCTACAAGATGGACTATCAGCAGATGGTGCGAAGGCACCTGGACACCGGCGCCGCCCTCACCATCGCCTCTCTGAAGCTACCCAGGCTGGAGTGTTCGCCCCTTGGTGTGCTTGAGATCGACGCCGACCGCCGCGTCATCGGGTTCCAGGAGAAACCACCGGACCCCAGGCCTCTGCCCGACGACCCGCATCACTCGTTGGTCTCCATGGGCGTGTACGTCTGGAGCACCGACCAGTTGGTGAAGCGGGTCGCCGACGACGCCACTCGGGATACCAGCCACGATTTCGGCAAGGACATCATCCCGGCCATGGTGCAGGAGGGCGCCGCCGTCTACGCCTATCCGTTCGAGGAGGCCCCCAACGGCGCCCCCGCCTACTGGCGCGACATCGGGACTTTGGACGCCTACTGGCAGGCCAACATGGAGTTGGTGGACGTGGTCCCCGAGCTGAACCTCTACGACCAGGACTGGCCTATCTACAGCTACCGCGGTCCCTCGCCGGGGGCCCGCACGGTCCACGGCGACTTGTCCTCGGTCACCGACTCGATGATGTGCTCCGGCTGCATCGTCTCCGGGGCGAAGATCCACCGCACCATCGTCTCTCCCGACTGCTATGTGCACCGCGGAGCCCAACTGGACCGGTGCGTGATCATGGACGGCGCCGACATCGGCCGCGATGTCAGGATGCTTCAGACCATCGTCGATGAGGGCGTGAAGATACCGGACGGGTTCACGGTGGGACTGGACCGGTCCCAGGACGAGAAGCGGTTCATCGTGACGGAGGGCGGGGTCACCGTGGTCCCACAGGGGATCATCCTGTAACCGCGGGGACGGGGGAGCCCTGCGACCAGGTTCCGGCCACAGGTGCCGGGTGTGCCCGCACGCTCCCGGCCACAGACCGCTCAGGCACAGTCGGAGCGCCCGGCGGCCGTACGGGGACCTCCCATGTGCCCCGTTTGCCGCGGCGGACAGGCTCCGACGACCCCGGCCGCCGCAGCCGATGACGTTGCAGTCCGGGCGTTGCGAAGCGTCCAGAGGACGCGCGGCGTCCATGGTCGGCCTGTGGCAGGGCGAAGGCCCCGCGGCTGCAGGGCGCGCCGGGTAACACACAATCCCCCCGGAGGGAGTCCAGACCTGCGTGAAGGTATTACTTGTGTCTGTGGAGGTCGCACCGTTTGCATGGACCGGGGGAATGGGTGATGTGGCGGGGACGCTGCCCAAGGCTCTCCACGGCGAGGGCCTGGATATCCGCGTGATAATGCCCAAGCACCGCGGCGCACTGAACGCCGCCGGAGATGTGCACCGCGTCGTGGACACCTGCTTCGTCCACATGCCCTGGTGGGTCACCGGCTGTGCGGTGGATGAGGCGCGGCTGCCCCATTCCGACGTCCCCATCTACTTCGTCGAGCACGGCCACTACTTCGACCGCGACGGCATCTACGGGACGCCGGGCATCGACTACGGCGACAACCTGGAGAGGTTCGCCTTCTTCTGCCGGTCTGTGCCGGAGGTCATCGCCGGCCTGCAGTGGCAGCCCGACGTGGTGCACCTCAACGACTGGCACACCTCTCTTCTGGCCCTTTACCAGAAGAGCTGGGACCTTGACTTCCGCACCGTCTATACGGCCCACCAGCTCACCGAGACCTACCACGGCATCTTCCCGGCGGACCAGCAGCCCCTGGCCGGGATCGACCTGGGACGCTTCGAGGTGCGGCGGTTCGTGCGGGAAGACAAGATTGACCTGGCCCGCATGGGCCTGATCCTGGCCGACGCCGCGAACACCGTGAGCGAGCAGTATGCCGCCGAGGTGGCCGTGCCCTGGTCGCCCGAGGCCGTCTGGGACATCATCGCCGAGCGCGGGGAGTATTTCTGCGGCATCCTCAACGGCGTCGACTACGAGCAGTGGAACCCGGCCACCGACATCGCCATCGCCGCCCACTACGATGCGAGCGACCTCAGCGGCAAGGCGACGTGCAAGGCCGAGCTGCAGCGAATGGCCGGCCTGCCGGTGGACCCCGACGTCCCCCTGATGGCTATGGTCACACGCCTCGACCCCATCAAGGGGCTCGACCTGGTGATGGCGGCGATGCCGAGTCTCACGGGCGTCCAGTTCCTGCTTCTGGGCTCAGGAGACCCGCGCTACGCCGACTTCTTCCGCTACGTCGCCGCCCTCCGCGGAGACGTGGCGGCGATGATCACCTTCGGGCCGCAGATCGCGCGCCAGGTCTATGCCGGCGCCGACCTGTTCCTGATGCCCTCCATGCGCGAACCCGCCGGACTGGCGCAGATGATCGCATTGCGCTACGGCACCATCCCCATCGTGCACCGTACCGGCGGACTTGCCGACACCATCTCGGAGGCCCCGGAGAACCAGAACGGCTTCGAGTTCCATAACTACGCCGTCGAGGACATGCTCGCCGCCATCGAGAGAGCGAAGGCCGCCTACGCCCACAAGCAGACCTGGCACGCCCTGATCGACCGGGCCATGGCCTGCGACTATTCCTGGGGCCGCTCGGCCAAGAGGTATGTGGAGCTGTATGAAAGGGCGCTCGCGGCGCCCGGGGGGAGATAGGACGGCCCGCTTCACGCGCCCGGCCCTCCGCCCGCAAGGCCGTCCGGGACGGTGACGAGCACCGCGTCCGTCTCGGCAGGCTTCGTGCCGGCCATCGCGCGTTGCACGACAGCCTTCGCACCGCATCTCACGCCCCAGGGGAGTGCATGACCATGTCCGATCTGCTTTTGCCCCTCATCGTGGGGGCCCTGGCCTCGCTGCTGGCCCTCTGTGCCTCGGCACAACCCGCCGTCTGGACCTGCGATCCGCTGGTGAAAGTCTTCCGGGAGGACACCGCATCCCAAGAGCCCGCCGCCCTCCTCATCGAGGCCGCCCGGGGGGAGTTCGAATCCGCCCAACTGTGCCTGCGTTCCGCAGAGCCGCTGAGTGGGGTGCACCTTGCGGCCTCCGACCTGCGCGGCGAGGCGGGCCTCATACCGGCGAGCGCGATCACCTGGAACCCGGTGGGTTACGTGCCCTTGACCAAGAACACCCCCGGAACGCCGGAGGCGGAATTGTGCTGCCAGGCTCCGCGACAGGTACCCGACCCCCTGCTGCCTCCGGACCCGGTGGACGTGGCCGCCGACAGTACCCAGCCGCTGTGGATCACGGTGCGGGTGCCGCGGGACGCCGCGGCCGGGCGGTACGAGGGGGAGGTGACGGTGCGCTGGACGGGGGGCGAGGCGGCCGTGCCGGTGAGTCTCACCGTCTGGCCCTTTGAGTTGCCCGTGGAGAGGCACCTGGTCTTCACCAACTGGATGGACGCCGGGCGTCTGGCCGAGCATCACAAGGTCGAGGTGTACTCCGATGCCTTCTTCGAGCTGCTCGGCACCTACGCCCGGGCCGCCGCCGAGCATCACCAGAATGTGTTGTGGGCCAGCATCGGCCTGGTCGGCCTGACCCGACAGGCCGATGGCCGCATCCTGTGCGACTTCTCGCTCTTCGACCGCTGGGTGGAGACGGTCAGCGCCAACGGCTGTGGCCGCCTGATCGAGATCCCCCCCATCGGGCATTGGGCCGAGGGGTGGGAGGGCACGCAGATCGCGCTTTCGGGCTACCAGGTGAAGCTCGAGGGGGGGCAGACGGAGTCACTGCCGGCCGAGGAGGTCCTCCCCACGCTGCTGCCCGCCTTGCAGGAGCACCTGCGGGAAAAGGGATGGCTGGAGCGCACGGCTCTGCACATCGCCGACGAGCCGGCGGTGCACCATGTGGCCTCCTGGCGCGAGAAGTCTCGCTGGGTGCACTCTTTGGCCCCGGAGATCCGACGTATCGACGCCATCGAGGCCCCGGACTTCGGGGATGACCTGGAGATCTGGGTGCCCAAGCTCAACCATCTGTACAACTGGCTGGGCGACTACGAGCGGGCACGGGACGCCGGGGCCGAGATGTGGTTCTACACCTGCTGCCACCCCACGGGCGTCTTCCCCAACCGCTTCCTGGACCAGCCCCTGATCAAGACCCGGATCCTGCAGTGGTACAACTGGCGCTTTGAGCTGTCGGGGTACCTACACTGGGGCCTGAACTTCTGGGACAAGGACCCCCTCCATAGCGCCGGGCCGGAGAATCTGCCTCCGGGCGACTGCTGGATCGTCTATCCCGGCGACGGCGGTCCGCTGTCCTCCCTGCGCTGGGAGGCCCTGCGCGACGGCTTCGAGGACTACGAGTACCTGTGGCTTTTGGCGGACAGGACGCGACAAGTCGCCGAGTCGCTGGGATTGTCCCTCGACGCGCTGCCCTCCTCGCTGCGCAGCGACGAGCTTTGCCGTCGACTGGTGCGCACCATGGTGGACTACTCTCGCGAGCCCGAGGCGCTGCGGGCGGTGCGCCGGGAGATCGCCGGGGAGATCGCGCAACTGGATGCCGCTCCTGCCGCGATCGTGGCGGTCAACCCACCCACCTGGCACCGCCTGGCGAGCGGCCCGATCGTGGTGGAGACACGCATCTGGGCCGAGGCCGGGGCGGAGGTCACCGTCAACGGCACCCCGGCCCATGCCCAGCCCGACGGCTCCTGGGCCCACCACACCTTCCTGGGCCAACCCACGTCCGAAGTGAAGGTCGAGGTCCGCAAGGGCGGGGCAACAAAGACAATCATCAGGCGCTACGCGGCGGAGTAGGAGACGGCCTTTGGTGCAGGCCGAGACGGCACCTGACGCGACCCGTCGACCTGACCCGAGAGCACATAGAGCCGCGGACGTGGGTCCGCGGCTCTTGTCCACCCGTTGACTGCGCCTGCTGTCCGCAGGAGCCGGCGGGCGGCTATCGCCTCTCGATCACCGCCATCTCGCCCTCCTGCAGGTCCAGACGGACCAGCCGCCGCCCGCCCTCCACCCTCTGCGTCCCACGATCCTCCGCAAGCGCCCCGTCCGCACCGTACCGGTACACCGTGACGGCCTGCTCATCGCCGAAGGTGAAGGTGCCCGGCACCGCGGTGATGAGCCGCTCCTTGCCCAGCAGCCAGCCCCGATGTAGCTCCACCGGAGTGAAGGGGAACATGTGGCGGGTGATGGTGGCATACGGCTGGGCAGGGCGGGAGTAGTAATAGTACAAACTCCCCCACATGAGTTTGAGCCGGATATCGGACAGCAGGTCGGCGAAGGTCTTGACGGTCAGATGGTCTCCCAGCGCGAGCGGCGAAAACAGGTGCGAGCGGGCCGGGTACCACTCGGCCGCGGTCTCCACGAACCGCGGGAAGTGCAGGGCCGTCATGGTCTGGCTCACGGGACAGGAGTTGCCGATGAGTGTCGCGCCGCGGTCCATTATGTACCGGGCAAGCTCGGCCTTGCCCTGCATCGACAGAAGCTGCGGGTCGCCGAAGACCCGCTTGATCCTGTGGGCGTCGTCCAGCTCGGCTGAGTAGCCGTCCCAGGCGTCATAGGTGCGCTTGGGGGAGATCATCTCCACCTCATCCCAGTAGATGCCGTCGGCACCGATCTGCTCTGGGTCCAGGCACATGTCCGCCACCCGCTTCATGGCCTCCAGGTAGGTGTTGCCGGGGGCCGGATAGTAGTACCAAAACGGGATGCCGATGCGCCGGGTATAGCCCGTGTTCTGGTAATGCTCACCGGTCGCGGTGGTGATCCGACTATCGGCATGCAGCTCGGGGCCGCGCGGGTCGGTGTTGATTGCGGCGTGGATGTAGATCAGAGACTTGACCTGCGGGGCCACGCGCCGCAGCTTGTCCGCGGCCAGTCGCAGGCGCTCCTGCATCGCCCCGGCCTCAAGCATGTGGGCTCCATGGTAGCACGGAACCTCTCCCTCGCGGTTGATCCACACTCCCGACGAGATGAAGCTCAGGCCCCGCCGGTCGATGCGCTCGCGCAGCGCCTCGTCGCTGAGCGAGGTGATCTCGGGCAGACCGAACTCGAAGCCGCCGGGAATGGTGAAGTTCACTTCCAGGTCGCGGCGGGCGAGGTTGACGAAGTCATAGTAGTCCGGCCGGGCCACCGGATACAGGGCCCAGCGCACGGTGTACGCGCCCCGCGCGGGCAGACAGAAGCTATCGCTGCGGATGCCGCCGCCGTTTTCGTAGTACACCACCCCCTGCACCCGGTAGACGTCATCCAGCGCCAGCAGTCCGCACCCGGCCTGCTCCCCGGCCACGAAGACGCTGGAGTTCTCCATGTGCGCAACGGCGGCGGTCGCCGGGTCGGGGTTGCCGCCCAACCAGGCGTCCGGCACCTGCCCGGCCTCGGCCCTCAGGAGATTGTCGAAGCGGAGCCCTATCCTGTCTTCGGTGAGGTTGTTGAAGGTGTCGGCGATCTGCACGTGGTCCTTGGCCCAGCGAATCTGGCGCTCCACCCGGTATTGCGGTCCCGAGCCGACCACGAGGCGCCGGTCCCCCTCGCCGCGTACCTCTACCGACCAGCCCGGCTGCGCCCCGGCGTCGGGGCCGTTGCCGAAGCTGTTGAAGCCCCCTCCGGGCCACGAGAACCGCGACCGCACGGGACTATGCAGACCCGGGAGGTTCACGGTCAAGCCCCCCCGGGGGTCCAGGGCAATGACCTCTCGGGCGTCGCAAGTGGCCGGCGGCCGCCACATGATCCGGTCGGCGTCGAACTGCTCCTCACGCCGCTGCGGCCGGGCTAAGGGCGGCTCGGCCGACAGCTCCACGGACAACTCCTCGAAGACCAGATCCAACGAGGGATCGGCAGCCTTGAAGTGTTGGCGCAGGTTCAGCGCTGCGCCCTGGTGCTCGATGGTGAGCGTGTTGGCGGCGTCCGGTGCGATGAGATCGGTGATGTCCAGGACCATGCGGTAGGGCGACACGTCCAGGATTCTGGAGCCCCCGGCGGCCTCGTCGGCGACGAGCGCGAAGTCCGGGGAGTACACTACTCGCCAGACGGTCCCGCGCACCCAGGGGACTTCCAGCCCACCGGCCATCTTCGCCGTCAGGGGCTTGTTGAGCAGCCTCGCCTGACTGCGCGTGAGGCCCCCCGTGATGCCTCGACCGTTGAGGGCCAGGCGCATCACATGAGTGGACCCCGCCGCCTGCGGGCAGTCCAGGCGGACGCTGAGGTTCAGGCGCGCGGACCGGAACTCACCTTCGGGTGTGAAGCCGAACTTCGCCGTCTCTCCGTACGGCAGCACATGGCCCGCCTCGGCCAGCCGGAAGACCCGGGCCTGAGCGCCGGCCAGGGCCGGGCTCACCAACAGCATCAAGACCGCCAGGGCGCGCATCATGATTCTCCTGTCTCGGGAAGACTGTGGCTCTGGTGCACAAGACGCGAAGGCCCACGCGCATTGGGCGTGGGCCTCCGCTAAGCTCTGTGGGAGCGCGCCGAGTGTCGGCGCGCGGGCTAGACCGTCAGGACGTTACTGCCCAGTCACGGCGGTGTCTCCGGTCGCTCTCCATCGCCCTCCGGGTTGCGGGCAATGGGCAGCGTGAACCGGAAGGTACTGCCCTCCCCTTCTTTGCTCTCCAGCTCCAGTTCTCCGCCATGCATCCGCACGAGGTTTCGGCTCAGGGGCAGTCCGAGGCCGGCACCGCCGGGGTTCTGTCCGGGAGCGCCCAGGGACACGAACTCCTCGAAGACCCGCTCCTGATCGGCCTTCGCGATCCCGACGCCCTGATCGACGACACTGACGGTGACCCGCTCGCCCTGCGATTCGACAATCACCCGCACCGCCGAGCCCTCCGCCGAGTAGCGCACCGCGTTGCTCAGCAGATTGAACAACACCTGCTTGATGCGCCTCTCGTCCGCCGTGGCCACGGGCCTGCTCTCGTCCGGGACGGTGATGATGCTCACCCCGGCACTGCGCGCCGTGCCCTTGATGACCTTCGCCGCCTGCTCCACCAGTTCATTGATCGCCACCGGACCGGGCTCCAGCACGATGGTCCCGGCCTCGACCTTCGACAGGTCGATGACATCGTTAAGCAACTGCAGCAGGTGCTGGCCCGCATCGATGATGCGAGTCACGAAGCCCCGCTGCTGATCGTTCAGTTCGCCCCACGACTCGTCGGCCAGAAGCTCCGCGAAACCGATGATGGCGTTCAGCGGAGTGCGGATCTCGTGACTCATGCTGGCCAGGAACTTGGACTTCATGTTACTGGCGTACTTGAGCCGCTCGTTGACCAGCTCCAGCTCTGCCCGCTGCTCCTGCAGTTGGAGATTGGTTGTCTCCAGCGCCTCCCGCAGTCGGCGGCGGTCGCTGACGTCGCGCATCGCGAACTGTACCAGGTTCTGGTCGCCGTAGCAGACCTCACTGCCGGTGAGATCGACATAGATCGTGCTACCGTCACGCCGTGCGAAGGGGATTTCCAGGAGTGCGAGCCCGGCCTGCTCTCTCGTCTGCCTCAGCAGGAGCTCAAAGCTCGTGGACCCGGGCCCGTCAAAGATGCTCACCGGTCGGTCTACGATCTCATCCCGCGGGGCCCCGACAAGCTCCTCGGCTTTGGGGTTGGCATCACGAATCCGCCCGCCGTGGCTGTCGACCAGGACCACGGCGTCCATCGCCTGCGTGAATAGCGCTCTGTGTCGTGCCTCTGACTCAGCCAAGCGGGATAGACTCCCCTCGAGTGCGTGTTGTGCTATTCCCAAGTCCTCGGACCGCTTTGACAGGTCCTGCCACGGCCCCAACGACACAGAGACGCGGCCGGAAGGCCGCCCCCGGCCCAAGCTGTAATTCTGAGGGCCATAGCGCCCGCAGGGCACGGCCCCAAGAACCTCCCGGCGCCGGAAAAGAGGACCTTCGCGACAGCGCCCCCCGCTACGCCGATGCTTCAGGATGACAACCGCCCGCCCCGCCGCTACTTGCCTGCGAACACCGCCTAAGGCTACCCCCCTCAGGCCAAAGTGGAGGCCAAAAGTCTCGCCACAGGGCTCGGCGATAGAGGCCTGTCGGCCGCCGCCAGACTTTACCACAGCCTACTCACTGCGTCAATGTTGCGTCTATGGGTGGTTCTGGATCACACATTTAGGCCGCGCGTTGAGCCTCTCCGGCCTGTGAACCCCGAGCGTTGGGGCACCGTACAGAACGCGCCACGCCTGAACACGGGTGTCATGATCCCCCGCGGTTCAGCACGCAATCGGCTGTTGATTGCCTCCGCAACTCGCCCTGCGCCGCACCCCTCTGCGGCGCCCCACCGCGCCACTGCCGGCCCAACCCCACCCCGGCCGGCATCCATCGGATATTATGGCCGAAATTTTGCCTTCGTCAGTATACCATGTATGAACCGGCTCATCGGCAGCCGTTTCAGTAACAAAAACGCTTGACAGCTGTTTCTTATTACCAGACGATACGGTTTGCACAACTCACAGCGACCCCTGCTATGTCTACCCCATATCGCCCACCTTTACACCTGGACAATCTTCTTACGCATATTTCGGCAGGAGAATCACGACACCGGGCGACTGCGCTTGCTTCGCCGGGCGGCTTGAGGGTCCTCATTTGGCTTCCTGTCGCGCCATCGTCGGGTTAGGACGGGGCCCCACCAAGGCGGACGGGTTCTCCTGGTGTGAGGACGGGAGGGTTCTTGGGGCCGGCGGTGGAATAGTCATGCTCGTCGGGCATGCCGGCAGCAAACACCGCCTCGGAGGCCGCCATGGTACAGACACACAAGCTGCATAGCGATGTGGTTGTCGTTGGAGGGGGCGTATCCGGCGTCTGCGCCGCACTGGCGGCGGCCAGGCACGGGGCCACCGTGACCCTCATCCACGACCGCCCCGTTTTGGGGGGCAACTCGTCCAGCGAGGTCAGAGTCCACGTCTGCGGCGCGGACAGCTCGGGCGGGCGGCCCCATGCCCGGGAATCGGGGATCATCGAGGAGCTCCGTCTCGAGGAGGCGGTTCGCAACCCTCAGCGGGCGGCCACGATGTGGGACTTGATCCTGTGGGAGAAAGTCACCGCCGAGCCCAATATCACCTTGCTCCTGAACACCTCCTGCACCGGGGTGCGCATGGAGGATGCGGGCACTATCGCCGCGGTCCTGGCCTCGCGGGAGAGCACCGAGGACCGGTTTGAGGTTTACGGCCCGCTGTTCGTGGACTGCACCGGCGACGGCCGGGTGGGGGCCGAGGCCGGTGCCGACTATCGCTACGGCCGAGAAGCGCCGGAGGAACACGACGAGGCCCATGCCCAGGGCCCGGACCGCAAGACCATGGGCGCCAGCCTGATGTGGCAGGCCCGGGACATGGGTCACGCGGTACCCTTCGAGCCCCCGAGCTTCGCGAAGGTCTTCGAGACCTGCGAGCAGCTCCCCCATCGGGGCCACACCGAGCTGGTCCATGGCCACTGGTGGGTGGAGTACGGTGGTGAGCTGGACATTATCAAGGATGCCGAGCAGATCCGGGATGAGCTTTTGGCCTGCATGATGGGCGTGTGGGACCACGTGAAGAACCGCTGCGACAAGGTGGATGCCACCAACTGGGCTCTGACGTGGTTCGGCTTCGTGCCCGGCAAGCGCGAGTCCCGCAGACTGCTGGGCGACCATATCCTGACCGAGAACGACCTGCTCAACACGGTGGCTTTCGAGGACGCCGTCTGCCACGGGGGCTGGTCCATCGACACCCACCCGCCGGGCGGGATCCACTCGCCGGAGCCTCCGTGTAGCTTCATCGGCCTGCCCGACGTGTACGGCATCCCGTTGCGCAGCCTGTACTCACGCAATGTCGGCAATCTTCTGATGGCCGGGCGCAATGCCTCGTGCACTCACATGGCCATGGCCTCCACGCGGGTGGCGGCCACGGGCGCCGTGATGGGGCAGGCCGTGGGCACCGCCGCGGCGCTGTGCAGGGTGCACGACTGCTGTCCGCGCGAGCTGGCCGTCCATCACATCGTCGAGCTGCAGCAGGCCCTGCTGCGGGATGATTGCTACATACCCGACCTGGCCGCCGATGACGGCCTGGATGTGCTGCGCGCCGGCACCGCCTCGGCCTCCAGCGAGGCCGAAGACAGTCCGGCGGAGCTGGTGCTCAACGGCATCACACGCTTTCGCCACGGGGAGACGAACCAGTGGGCCTCCGCGCCGGGTGCCCCCATGCCCCAGTGGGTCCGGGTCGACCTCCCGGCACCGCGGCGGGTGACTGAGGTGCATATCACCTTCGACTCAGGCTTCGCCCGCCCGCTGGCCCTGACGCAGAGCGACTTCTTCAGTGAGCGCATGCACCGTGGGCCGCAGCCGGAGACCGTGAGTGACTACATCGTCGAGGGCCTTGTGGACGGCCAATGGAGGACGCTGGCCAATGAGGCCGGCAATTACCAGCGCAAGAGGGTGCACCGGGTGGGGGAGACCATCTCGGCGCTGCGCCTTGTGGTGGACTGCACCAACGGCGACGGGCAGGCCAGGGTCTTCGAGCTGAGGGCCTACTGAGGACCGGCGGCGGGCCGCTGCTCGGCGGCCGGGCTCGCGAAGAGTCCGTCGCTAAGCCCCGGGCCCTGCATCGCCCGGCTCTACATGAGCCGGGCGATCTCGTCCTGGTCAAACCGCGGCAAGGGTGTGGCTCCGTCCTCGGTCAGCAGCACGCACCCCCGGCCCGCCTCCACGGCCTCACCCACCTGCCGGCAGGGGATGGCTTCCGCCGCGCAGGCGGCCACGACGGCGCCCACATCCTCCGGGGCGACGGCGATCAGCAGCGAGCCCGAGGCGATCAGCCCGAGGGGGTCGAGGCCCAGGATGTCACAGGCCTTCGCCGTGGCCGGGAGGATCGGCAGCTCTCGGCCGAAGACCTTCAGGCCGACGCCGGCGGCCTGAGCCATCTCCCACAGCCCGGTGGCCACCCCTCCCTCGGTGGGGTCGTGCATGGCATGGACATCTGCCGCCGCGCAGGCGGCGCGGGCGTCGCGCAGGACGCCGATCCCCGGATCGTGCAGGTAGCCTTGCCAGGCGACGATCTGCTCGCCCGCCACGCCCGCCGCCCGCAGCGCCGCGGCCCTCTCGCGGGCGATGATGCTGGTGCCCTCCACCGCGATACCCTTGGTCAGCAGGATCGCGTCGCCCACACAGGTTCCGGAGTTGGTGACCAGTCGGTCCCGGGCCACGGTTCCCACCAGGGCGCCGGCCAGGATCGGCCGGTCCAATCCGTAGGTGACCTCCGTGTGCCCCCCCACCAGTACCACACCATAGCGGCGGCAGGCCGCCGTTAGTTGGGAGTAGATGGCCGCCACCATCTCCTCATCCGCCGCGCCTTCGGGCAGCAGCAAGGTGCCCAGGAACCAGCGCGGGGTGCCGCCGGCGGTGGCGATGTCGTTGACATTGACCGTCACCGCGTAGTGGCCGATCTCGTCGGTGGCGAAGGTGATGGGGTCGGACTTGAGCAGGAGGTACTCGTCCGCGCCGGTGTCGATCACGGCCACGTCGCATCCGAGACCGGGCCCCACGAGGACCGAGGGATCCGGGGAGATGGTGCCCAGTAGACCGGCCAGGAGGCCGGGGTCGAGCTTGCCCACCGGCAGCGCCGAATCGCTCACGGCCGCACCTCCCTGAGGCCGTCGCACAGCAGGCGGGCCAGATCGGGAACCGCGGGCACCACCATGTGGGCGCCCACAGCCAGGTGCTCGGCCTCGGTGGTCCTATCTGTCAACACCCCACAGGTCCACGTTCCGGCGGCCCGGCCACACTCGATGTCCGTGCGATGGTCACCGACCATGATCGCCCCGCGCGGCTCCACCTCCAGCAGTGCCAGGGCCTCCAGCAGGTGTTCCTTCTCGGGCTTGACCCGTTTCACGTCGTCCCGGGTGAGCAGGACGTCGCAGGCCAGGTGGTGCCGCGACAGAACGCACGAGACGGCCGTGCGGCAATTCCGAGTGACGATGCCCAGACGGAACCCTCTTTGGGAGAGTGCGTCCAGAGCCTCGGCGGTGCCCGGAAAAGGCGCGGCCGTCTCGCAGGAGAGCATTTCAACGTCGATCAGCATCTGGGCGGCTTCGGCCTCGAACTGCTCGCGGAGCCGGTCTGCGGAGAGCTTGTCCGCGGCATAGCGGATCATCTCCAGTACGAAGCGGCCGTCCTCCAGCCGATCTTCCCACAGGCCCCAGGCCTCGATCAGTTCGCTGGTTCGCCGACGCATAAGCCCGAAGTCGATACGGGTGTCGGCCAGCGTCCCGTCGAAATCAAACACCACGGCCCTGACGGCATCGAGAGCTTCCGCGGGCAGGACCATCTCCTACTGGGCCGCCTCCCTGGCCTTCTCGATCAGCTCGGACTGCTGCCGGTCCAGGGTCTGGAACCTCCCCAGGTCACCGCCGGCCAGGGCCTTCTGCTTCTCAGTCTGCAGCGTGATGGCCTGGTTCAGCAGGTCGACCACCGCCGCCGGGGGTGCGCTACCGGCCCCGGCGCCCGCGGGCGGCACCGGATCGGGGACGTCGATGACCTCGGCCGCCTCTTCCCGGGTCTTGCCGAACAAGTTGGCCAGCGCATCATCCAGGTCTACTCCCAGACCGACCCGGGCCGGGTTGCCGGTGGCCAGGGCCACCATCTTCAGCTCCGGAATAGCGCTGGCGGTGGAGGCGATGTAGACGGGCTCGACGTACAGGAGGTCATTGGCGATGGGGATGACCAGCAGGTTGCCGCGGATGATGTTGGAGCCCTTCTGGCTCCACAGCGTCTGCTTCTCGGAGAACTCGCGGTTCTGGCCGATGCGGGATTCAATCATCATCGGTCCATCCACCAGCAGGCCGGCCGGCATCGTGTAGCACAGCAATTGGCCGTAGTGCTCACCGTCGCAGCGGGCCGCCATCCAGGCCACCATGTTCCGATCCTCGCGCCCCTTCAGGGTGAAGGGGAGCATAAGGACGAACTCCTCCTTCTCCTCGCCCGGGAGCTTCATCACCGCATAGTAGGCCTCTGTGGGCCGCGGCTCGGAGGCGTAGAGCTCGTTGGGGATCGACCAACTGTCCTCCCGCTGGTAGAAGGTCTGCGGGTCCAGCATGTGATAGTCGGCATAGATCTGCGCCTGGACGGTGAAGAGCAACGCCGGATAGCGCAGGTGATCGCGCATCTCCTGGGGCATCGGCTCTTTCTTGAAGAGGTTGGGGAAGATGCTCTGATAGCACTTGACCATGGGGTCGTCCTGATCGATCACGTAGAACTCAGGCACCCCGTCGTAGGCGTCGCAGCGGACCTTGATGGAGTTTCGGATGTAGTTGACCGCTATGTCGCGGTGCGGCTTAGAGTACGGGTACATCCGGGAGTAGGTATAGGTGTCGACGATCCACTCCAGGCGGCCCTTCTGAATGGTGACATATGGGTCCGGGTCGCAGATCAGGAAGTAGGGGCACAGGGACGCGATGCGCTCGGGCAAGGTGCGGTTGATCAGCACGCGGCTGTCTTTGGTCAGAGACTGGGTGAATAGGAGCTTCCAGTCCTGGAACCGCACGGCGAAGGCGATGCGGCGCATCAAGCCGCCCACCGGCACGCCGCCCCGGCCGTCATACCTGTTGTTGACCTTCTCCTCGACATCCCCCACCAGCCGGGTGTAGTCGAGCTCCTCTACCTTGGTGTTGACCACCACATACGGCTCGATCACGGCCACCGGCTCGTCCATCACTCTCTGGGCGGCCGCGCCCGGTCGGTCCGGGGTCTGCGGCGGCTGCCCGGTGCTGTCGTCGCTCGCGGTCTGTGGTTGCTCCCGGTCGCCCAGCATCTCATGGCGGCGGATGGTCTGGATCAGCTCGATCAGCCGGGGTCGGATGCTGGTGTAGTAGTAGATGCGGGGCTGGTCGATCTCCATGCCCGGCACCGAATCGGGGGGGATGTTCTTGACCCAGAAGTTGGGAAGGCCCTCGTCGGAGGATCCCTTGCGAATCTCGTTGACCGGCGAGGCGGCCACCCCGAAGCCGTGGGTGTACTGCAGGTTGGTCTTCACCCAGGTCTCGGTGCCGGGGATCTTGGCCGCATCCACCTGGCGCGGCGAGAGCATGACCTGCCGCACGCGGCCGTCGATCGTATAGCGGTCCACGTCCACATCGGGGAAGTCGTAGTACGCCCGCAGGGCCTGGATCTGGTCCATCGTGCGCTCCAGCGGCCGATGGTCCCACAGGCGGATGTTGTCCACCGTCAGGCGGTTCTTCTGGATGTCCTCCCACGTCAGGACGCCGTCCACCCGGTGCAGATCCGTGTCCACATCATCCAGGTCGTAGGCCGTGTTCGTTGCCGCGATGTTGTGCTCGATGTACGGCCGTTCCTTCTCCAGCTCGGTGGGCTGGACCACCAGCTTCTGGAGCAGGCCGGGGTAGCCCGCACCTCCCAGCAGAGACACCAGCAGCACCACGGCCAGCGCTCCCGCCGGCACAAACAGCTTGCGCGACCGGGCACTGACGATGATGACGATCGCGGCCACCAGGCACAGCGCCATCAGGCCGTAGGCCATGGGCAGCCGCCCGTGCACGTCGGAGTAGGTCGCTCCCGAGAGTATGTGCCCACGGTCGGCGACCAGCAGAGCAA
>CAYRFY010000102.1:0-15984 GCA_964423635.1 uncultured Armatimonadia bacterium
ACGGCAAAGGCGAGAGGGACGGCAAAGGCGAGAGGGACGGCAAAGGCGAGAGGGACGGCAAAGGCGAGAGGGATGGCGGACGGCGAACGTCTGACCACGGAGACACGGAGAGCACGGAGTTCCACGGAGAGCGGTAAAGGCGGAGAACGGCGGAGTCCGGCAAAGGCCGGAAGGATGGACGACTCACGACCCAGAGTGGCAAAGAGCGAGGGACCGCAGGCGGCCCCGCAGGATACCGGAGGGATGTTCGATGCCCAGTGCCCAGGATCTGACGGTGCTGCGCCGGTTGGCTTCCCAAGTCGCCGAGATCGCCGCCCTGCCCGTGCAGGAGGAGAAACGGCGGCTGTGGCGGGCCCTCAATGCCCTGCGTCCCGAGCGGCCGATGGTCATGATCGACCAGGTCTGCTGGAATGAGATGGACATCGATGACGAGTTGGTCCTGCGCTGCGAGGACCCTGAGTGCCGCGGCTACGAGAACCTCCTGCGCAGGATCCTGTTCCAGTGGAAGCACTTCCCCGTGGACATGGTGGTGGAGCCCTTCATCCTCGTGCACAAGGCGGTGCTGAACACGGGCTTTGGGATCGCCAGCGCCGAGGAGATCGCCGTCACCGACCCAACCAACGACGTGGTCGGACATCGCTACGAGAACCAGTTCCAGACCGAGGCCGATGTGGAGAAGATCAAGTTCCCCGAGATCGGCCACGATCCGACGGAGACACAGCGGCGCCTGGACTTCGCGCACAACGTGTTCGACGGTATCCTGGAGGTCCGCCCCTGGGGTGTGGATCCCTACCTGTCGCTGTGGGACCCCATCAGCACCTGGATGAGCGTGGAAGGCGCCCTCTACGCCCTGGTCGACCAGCCGGAGCTGATGCACGCGGTGGCCGGCCGCTTCACCGACGCGTATATCTGCATGCTCGACCAGTTGGAGCAGCAGGGCCTCCTGTGTCAGCCCCAGAGCCTGATCCACTGCACCGGGGCCTACGTGGATGAGCTGCCGGCGCCGGGCTACGACCCGGAGAAGCCGCGGACCAGGGACATCTGGATGTTCGGCCTGGCCCAGATGTTCTCCACCGTCTCCCCGGCGATGTTCAAGGAGTTCGAGGTGGACTACACCGCCCGCATCTGCGAGCGCTTCGGTCTGGTGTACTACGGCTGCTGCGACCCGCTCCATCTGAAGATGGCCGAGGTCCGCATGATCCCCCATGTGCGTAAGGTGTCCATGAGCGCCTGGGTGGATCAGGAGCGCGGCGCCGCGGAGATCTCAGGCGACTTCGTCTTCTCCCGCAAGCCCACTCCGGCGGCGGTGGCGATGGACAGTTTCTACGGCGAGCAGGTCCGGGAAGACCTGCAGACGACCAAGGACATCTGCGACCGCCACGGCTGCCCGCTGGAGTTGATCCTCAAGGACATCAGCACCGTTCGCTATGAGCCTCAGCGGCTGACGGAGTGGGGCAGGATCGCCATGGAGGTGGTGGGAGGCTAGGTGGCGGGACCGGCGAGGGCGGGGAACACCCGCCCAACCGACGCCGGGGACCCTATAGGTCATGGCGGCCACCGCCGGACAGCCGCTCCTCCAATGGTGGGCGGACTCTGCCCTTGCAAGACGGTTCTGCGCCCAGGAGCACAGCTCTGGCCCCCCTCCTCCCGTCTCGCCGATCGTGCCGGCGAGTACAAGCGGCTCGCCGAGACGCGGAGAGGGGGTGGCGCGAAGAGCCGGGGGCGAGGCGCCGTTCCCCACCTCTCCCGGGCACCCGGGCCGGCGGGCATTGCTCGGACGGCCGGGGGTCGGTCAGTGAGCGCTTCCTGGCGTAGGCTGGGTGGTGGACCTTGCGGGCCTGGAGCCCCGCGGGCACGGAGGTTCGCGTGAGGGTTGTGCCCACGGCCAGCGTTCCTGCCCCGCGAACGGCGGCCTCCGATGGAGGTTGGGTGGGGTTTCCCCTCACCCCGGCGAGAGGGGAACGGCCGGCCCGCCGCCGGGACAGGCAAAGCCCCGGCCCTCACTGTCCTATTGCCTCGAACCGCTCCCTCGCCTTGTTGCTCACCCGGAAGTCGTCGATGTAGCCGTGGAAGTTGAGATCGAGGTACCAGGCGGTGTGATCTTCCCTCTCCGCCACCCACCACGGCCGGCAGCCGAGGAAGAGCTGATCTCCCGTGCAGGCGTAAGGCGGACCCACGGCGGTGCCCTCGGCCTCCGGCTCCCCGTTGACGTACAGCCGCGGCTTGATGTCCGCTCCCCACGAGAAGGCCACATGGCTCCACTGCCCGTCGGGAAGGGGAGCCTTCGACGCCAGCGTCTCCGTGGCGTCCTTGCGCACGAGCTGAGCCACCACCGTGCTGTCCCCGCCCATGGATAGCCCCAACTTGGTGTTCCCGACACTGCCCACACCGCAGATCGTCGCGTGCGCCCGCTGCATGCCGGTGGGCTTCACCCAGCATTCGATCGTGCCCTCCGGCGGGAGCGTCAGGCCGAGACGCAGGCCCGTGCGCTCCTTGTCCGGGGATGAAAACCAGGCGGCGAGGTTCCTGTCGCCCTGGCCCGGAAAGGCCCCCTCACCGTAGGCCTCATTGGCCATCCAGCCCTCCACCGGCTCATTGAAGTCCATGAGCAGTACCGTCTGACTATCGCTTTGCACAGGCACGCGCACCTTGCCCTGTGTGACGGCATCCGGCCGGGGCGAGAGGAGACGCACCGCCTTCCAGATACCCCCGTAGGCCGCGTCGTCGTAGACGGAGACCGCGATGAGGTTTTCCTCCCCGTAGCGCAGGTGCTCTGTGATGTCCACGGAGAAGGCCTCATCCCAGCCTTTGCCGCCCTCGCCCAGGATGTGGGAGCCGGCTTGTTTGCCGTTAACATACACGCGGGCGTCCCCGTCCACGGCGCCGAAGAATAGGTGCACCGGCCGGCCCTCGAATTGTGCCGGGACGGTTACCTGCGTCCGGTACCAGGCCAGCCCGTCATAGCCCGGGTGCCCGGCGTTCTCCCACCACACACCGATGGGCAGCATGAGCCAGTGGGAGTCATCGAAATCCGGTGAGAACCAGCGGGCCTGTACTCCTTCTTGTCGGGGATCGGTCTGGAAACGCCATCGGTCCGGCACCGGCGCCACCGGGTCGGAGACCGACATGATGCGGGCGAAGTCCTTGACCGTTTCGGCCAGCTTCGCGACTCGCGCGGACAAATGCCCGCCGGGCTCGGAGTCCAGGGCGGCGAAGACGTAGCGGCCCTCGTCCACGGCGCGCAGCCAGCGGTGTAGCTCGGCGGCGGCCTGCGCGGCCGCGCTGTGGTCGGGCTTGTCTCCCTCGAGGCGGACCGCCTCGAGCTTCCGGGCCAATACGGCCTTGTAGGTGTCCTTCGCCGGGTGCAGGTCTCCCATCCAGGTGAGCAGCTCGCGCCCGACGGCGAGGGCCTCCTCGAACTGCCCCGAGCCTTCAAGCGCATCGAGACGGTGTGCCATCTGAGCGAACCGCACGCCCTTGCGGACCCGCTCAATGCGGGCGCGCACCACATCGGTGTCGGCCAGCTCCGTGGCCTGGGAAAGCAACTCCAGGGCGCGCTCGGTGACGGCCGGGGTAAACAGCGGCTCGATGTAGGCGCCGCCGGATTGCACGACCATTCCGCTCTCCGCCACGGCCTGCTCAAAATGCAGATGGTACCGGTGCATGGGCTCGGCGGCCGGGCCGAAGAAGTTGCGGCAGTAATCCTCCAAGAGCTCGTCCTCGTCCTCCGAAGGGTCCCACAGCATCCTGCCCGCCAGCCAGTAGTTGAACCCCTGGCTGCCCCAATGCTCCGGCCCCAGAAGGTAGCTGCCCTCCAGCCCGAGCTTGCCGTAATAGCGGATATTGGCCGCGATGACCCCGCGGATCGGCATGGGGCCGAACCACATGTAGCCCGACCAGTACTCATAGGTCGACATGTGCGTAAGCAGCCGGCGGTAGCCCTCCAGGACTCCCCGCAACCGCAGATTCTGCGGGCTCTTCCCGGTCTCGATGGGTTCTGAGTAGTTGGAGAAGGCCGTGTAGGTGCAGACGCGTCCGTGCAGATTGGGCGGCAGGGCCTCCACTCCCGGCGGGACTTCGGTGTGATCGGCGTAGATGTACCAGCCCAAGACGGCCTCGGGGTTCTCCTGTGCCACCTTCCGGGCGACTTTGGTGTTGAAGTCCACGATCCGCGGGGTCATCGAGACCGCATTGTACGGTGTGCGCAGATCCGGGATGTCCAGGGCCCGGCAGGCGTCGCACTCACACCAGCCCTGTCCGTCATTGGCCTCGATGCCCAAGACCTCCAACTGCGGGTTGCGTTTGTAGGTGTCGAGGACGAAGTCTGCGAAGCGGTCCACGAGCCCCTCGGCGTTGGTGCAGAGCTGGCCCGTCGGAACCCGCTCGCCCCCGATGAGCGGGAACCACTCGGGATGCTCGGTGAAGAACCGGTCGGGAGGAGCGATGTAGTGGTACATGTGGGAAAGCCACTCATACCACACCCCGCCCCATTCCGGTCCCCCCCAGGCATTGCCACAGAACCGGTTGCGCACCGCCCACTGCCCCTGGAATCCGGCGCGGTAGGCAAAGGGGGGCTTGTGACGATAGTCGGTGTCCGGAACGGTGATCGTCGGCGTCCGCGGCACGACCTCGCCGATGGGGCTGGGGTCATACCAGCGCACCCCCAGCCGGTGCAGAAGCTCGTATACTCCGTACAGCGTGCCGCGGTCGCGGACCCACTCCTTGCCGGAGCCGTCGACAATCGGCGCCCTGCGCCCCCCGACCACCATGAGCCCGCCACCCGTGGTGGTCCTGATGACGCACTCCTCAACATCCAGCGAGGCCAGGAGCTCTGCCGGGACATCCCTGGTGGCTCCGATCGTCACCACGGCGCCCTCGGGACGCTCCGCCTCCGCGAGCATGGGCAGGAGGGCGCCACTCATCTTCTCCACATACGTTTGCAGCTCCCGGGCCGCGAAGCTCTCGCTCTCCAGCGGGGTATCGGGGATGACGATGGTGGCCACGGCGGCGCCCTCTCGCACCAGGGTAACGTCGGCCACGGAGGGAAGGGGGGCCAGGCAGAGAGCGGCGATGATCCAGCGCAGACAGGTGCGGGTCATGGCGATGGCCTCGCGAGGGTCAGGGTAGCGGTGGTGTGTAGCGGTCTGTCAACCGCGAGTGTACCTGAGGCCGGGCCGGCGGGCAACAGGGGGCCGGCACGGCAGAGGGCCCGGCCTCGCCCGAGCCGGCGCACTCCCGGGCGGAGGGACAGAAGGCGTCGCACCGCGTCTCGGCGAAGATTCCCCGGCGGCAACCGAACCTTCGGGAGTTGGCTTCCATGTACATCATTCACCCTCCGGCAGTCTACATCCACCGCCGTGTCACCGAGGACCGGCGCTGTCTGGACCGGGTGGAGCGGCTGCTCAGCGGCATCCGCTGCGAGGCGGAGCCCGTGGTCGTGGACGATGCGGGCCTCAACGATGTCTGCGCCGCCCACAATTGGAGCGCGCTGGCCCATCTGCGCACCGGCGAGACCGGCCGCAGTGGGGATCCGGTGGTGATCTTCAATACCTTCGCCTGGCAGTCGGAGGATGAGCGGAAGGCGACACTCAGCGCCTACCCTCACCTGCGCCACGGGTATCTGGACGGCAGCGGTGCATGGACCTTTCGCAATGGGCGCGCAACCCTCCAGACCCAGTCCGGCGTCTGCACCGACGCCTACGAATTGCACTCGGCCTGGGGCTGTCTGCACATCTGCGACTACTGCAATGTGCTGGACTACCTCAACGTCATGGTCAACCTCGAAGAGCTGGTAGACCGCTTCCAGGAGTTGGTGGCCCAGAATCGCCGGCTGAAGCTGTGGAAGTACGACAACCACACGGATACCATCACCTTCGAGCCGGAATACGGGGCCTCACGCCTGATGGTAGAGCTGTTCTCGCGTCAGGACGATCAGTACCTGATGATGTACACCAAGAGCGCCAATGTCGATCACCTGCTGGACCTGGACCACAGGGGCAAGACGATTATCTGCTGGTCCTTGTCGCCCGAGACCCAGAGCCGGCTGATCGAGAAGCGGTCCGCATCCACCTCGGAGCGCATCGAGGCGGCCCGCAAATGTCAGGAGGCCGGGTATACGGTGAGGGCGCGGTTTTCGCCCATTGTGCCGGTGCGCGGCTGGCAGGCTGAGGCCGAAGCGATGCTCACCCAGTTCCTGACCGCCGTGGAGCCGGATGTATTGACCATGGACACCCTGAAGTGGACGGAGCCCGCCAGGGTCTGGGCGATGTTTGACAAACACCTGTGGGACGAACAATACTCCGGTTACGTGGACTGCTATGCCGCCATGAGGCCCGAGGACAGGCCCTATCCGATCCTCCCCAACGGCAAGCAGCTTTTCCCGCACGAGGCGCGGGTGGCGATGTACCGGGTGTTCATCGACAGGATACGAGAATTGGCACCGAAGGCCCGCATCGCCTTCTGCGGCGAGACGCCGGAGATCTGGGCCGAGTTCAAAGACGAAGTGGGGATGACCCCGGCGGACTATGTCTGCGCCTGCGGACCCACCTCGGTACCGGGCAATCCGTTGTTTGGGGGGTAGATTCCCTGGGCGAGGGTGACGGCTAACGGGACCGATCACGCCTCACCTCTGTCCCCTCTCGGCGTCTCTGCGAGCCGCTTGCGCGATACGGCCGCTCTGGAGAGGGGTGAACGGCTGAACGGCAATGCGGGCGAGACGCCCGCGCTCCCAGGAACGGCCAACGGCGACGGCGAGGCCCGCGGGCAGGATGACTTAGGCTGCGTTTTCGCGACGACTGCAAGACCGCCCACAGGATAGGAGATTGCGTTGAAGTGACAGATAATCCCAGGAAGTTCGTGCAATTCGGGGCCGGCAACATCGGGCGCTCCTTCATCGGCCAGCTTTTCGCCCGCGGAGGCTTCGAGGTCGTCTTCGTCGATGTGGTGGAGGAGGTCGTGGCGGCACTCAACCGCGAGCGGCGCTATCGGGTGGAGATCAAGGACCGCAACCCGGAAACCATCTGGGTGGAGAACGTCCGCGCCGTCAACGGCCGAAATGTGGAGCAGGTGGCCCAGGAGCTCTCGGAATGCGCCCTGTGCGGCACGGCCGTGGGGCCCAAGGCCCTGCCTTTCCTGCAGCCTACCATCGCTCAGGCCCTGCAGCTCCGCCGCGAGCGCGGAACCACCCCGCTGGATGTCATCTTGTGCGAGAATCTGCGCGACGCCGCCGAACTCATGCGCAAGGGCCTGCGCCAGTACCTGCCCGCCGACTTCCCCCTGGACGACTGGGCAGGACTCGTCGAGACCAGCATCGGCAAGATGGTCCCGATCATGCCGGAGGAGGTGCGCAGGACGGACCCATTGCTGGTGTACGCCGAGGCGTACAATACCCTGATTTGCGACAAGAAGGTTTTCCAGAACCCTATCCCGCAGGTGCCCGGCCTCGACGCCAAGGACAATATGGTCGCCTACGTGGATCGCAAGAGTTTCATCCACAACTTCGGCCATGCCCTTTGCGCCTACTTCTCCCATCTCGAGGCCCCGGAGCTGGTCTATACCTGGGAGGCCGTGGAGCACCCCACGGTGGGCCCCGCGGTACGGGCGGGGATGTGGGAGGCGGCGCGCGCGCTCATCGCTCAGTACCCGGAGGAGTTCAGCGAGGAGAAGCTGGGCGAGCACATCGACGATCTGCTGTCTCGCTTCGCCAACAAGGCCCTTGGGGACACCATCTACCGGGTGGGGCGCGACGTCTCCAGGAAGCTGGGTCGCGAGGACCGGGTGATCGGCCCGCTGCTTTTGGAGATCAAGCACCAACTGCCGCACGAGATCACGGCCCTGTGCGCCGCGGCGGGCATGCGCTTCCTGGCCCGGGATGGCGGCGGCGACACGTACGCGCCGGACCAGGAGTTTGCCGAGGGCATCTACGCCCTGGGGGCGGCCCATGTCCTCACCACCGTGTGCGAGCTGCGGCCCGGGGAGGCGCAGGACCGCGAGGCGTACGAGGCGGCTTTGCAGGCCGACGCCCGGCTGGCGGCACGGCTACGGGAGGGCGGCAGCATCTTCGCCTGAGGCGGTTATGAGGGGAGCGACCGACCATGCCACAAGTCAAGTGCCTTGTCTTCGACGAGCCGGGCCCGGGCAACACCTCGGCAACCATCGCCATCGCCGCCGAGCGCGCTGCGGCGCTTGGGATCGCGGAGGTCGTGGTGGCCACCACCACCGGACGGACGGCCCTGGCGGCCCAGCGTGCCATGCCTCAGTGTAGCGTGATCGGCGTCACGCTGCAGGCGGGGCTGTGGAGCAAGTACGCCGGTCCCGATCCACAGCTCGTGGCGGAAGCGGAGGCGGCGGGAGTGAGGATGCTCACCTGCCCCCATGCGCTGATGGGCTCGCTGGATTCGGCGGTCACGGAGCGGTTCGGCGGCCTGGCTCCCGGCGATTTCGCGGCCTACGTCTACTACACGTTCAGCCAGGGGACGAAGGTCGCCGTGGAATGCGCGCTGATGGCCGCCGACTCCGGGCTCCTGTCCATGGACCGCGACATTCTCTCCCTGGCCGGCAGCAACCAGGGCTGTGACACGGCTCTGGTCATCACTCCGGCCTATACCCACCAGTTCTTCGATCTACGAATCCGCGAGGTGCCGGCTAAGCCACGGTGAGGGGACGAGCACAATGGCAATGACACCCGACTTCGAGCGCCTGCGCACCGCGCTATTCCGCGGCCAACCGGACCGCGTCCCCACGGCGGAGCTCAAGTGCGAGGACTTCATCAAGGGAGCCTTCCTGGGCGAGAAGATGCCCGCGGCGGCTACCGACCCCAGAGGCTACATCGAAAAGGACGTGGAGTTCCACTACCGCGCCGGCTATGACTACATGCGGGTGGCCCCCACGGTGGATTACGGGGATCACTGGCGGGCGGCCAAACACAGCTACGCCGCCGGTTCTGCGGAAGTCAGCACGCGCAAGTGGGCCCTGAGCCACGAGGGACTCATCAAGACGGAGGACGACTTCTCCCGCTTCCCCTGGCCGCAGGCCTCGTCGGCAACCTATGAGTGGCTGGACATCGCCGACGAGCTACTGCCCGCGGAGATGCAGCTTGCCACCAGCCTCAAGGGCGGTGGCATCTTCGAGCGCGCCTGGATGCTCATGGGGTTCGAGCAGTTCAGCTTCGCCCTGCTGGAGCGCCCGGATTTCGCCGCCCGCATGATCGACGCCACCGGCGAGGTGTACTTCCGGTTCCTGCAGAAGGCCATGCAGCACCCGAGGGTGCAGTTGGTGTGGCTGGGCGACGATCTGGCCTATTCCACGGGCCTGATGGTCGGTCCGGACTTCCTCCGCCGGCGGCTGTTCCCCTGGTATGCCAGGATCGCCGAGCTATGCCGCAGCTTCGACCCACCCAAGGCCTTCGTGTTCCACTCCGACGGGCATCTGTGGGAGGTTCTCGACGACCTCATCGAGCTGGGGATCGACGCCCTGCATCCCATCGAGCCCAAGGCCATGGACATCGTCCAGGTCAAGCAGCACTGCGCTGGGCGGGTGTGTATCATCGGCAACATCGATCTGGGCTACACACTGACCCGGGGCACACCGGAAGAGGTGCGGCAGGAAGTCAGAGAGCGCATCGCCACCTGTGGACCCGGCGGTGGGTACGTGGTGAGTAGCAGCAACAGCGTGACGGAGTACGTCCCTATCGACAACTATCGGGCGATGCTGGCGGCGGTGGAGGAGTTCGGAACCTATCCGCTGGATTTGTAGGTGGACCCACCCGGGTCTCTCCGGCCCTCTCGCCGCCCCTTGTCCGGCAGCGCCTACACCTGCTATCCTGCAGGTGTCGCTGCGCCCTATCAGACCCCCCGCCTTCCGGAGGAAGCCGCCCATGACGCAACGTGTCTGCGCTGGCCCCGCCGTAGCTCTCGCAATGCTATTGGCTACGGCTGCAGGGCCCGGGTGGGCCGACGACTGGCCCCAGATGCAGGGTCCCGGACGGGACGGGGTGTGGCACGAGACCGGCATCCTGAGGCAGTTCCCTGCGGAGGGGCTGACGGTCCGCTGGCGGACGCCGCTTTTGGCGGGCTACAGCGGGCCGGCGGTCGCGGGCGGTCGGGTATTCGTCGCCGACTATCAGCGCCTCGAAAGCGGCGGGCAGGAGCGGGTCCTGTGCCTGGACGGTGCGAGTGGCCGGGTCCTGTGGATCTACGCCAATCCGGAGGCGGACTACAAGCGCTTTGCGTACAATAGCGGCCCTCGGGCCACGCCCACGGTGAATGAGGACCGGGTCTTCTTCCAGGGCGCCGCCGGAGACCTCTACTGCCTGAGCGTCGTCGACGGGGCGCTGCTGTGGTCCGTCAACCTCGCGCGGACCTTCAAGGCCAAGATCCCGACCTGGGGGTTTTCCTGCGCGCCGCTGGTGTGGGACGAGTTGGTGCTGTGTGCGGTCGGTGGGGAGAACGCGAGGCTGGTGGCCCTGAAAAGGACAACCGGTGAGACGGTATGGGCCTCCCTGGCCGCCACTTCGGACATCGGTTACTCGCCGCCGGTTATCGTCTCGGCGGGCGGAGTGGAGCAACTGATCCACTGGAACTTCGACACCCTGACCTCGGTCGACCCGGCCACGGGAGCGCTCTACTGGGAATTGCCCTACGGTGGCGAGATGTCCGTGGCCACACCGGTCGTGGACGGTGACCGACTCCTCGTCAGCGGTTTCTACGGCGGGTCGATGATGGTCCGGCTTGCGACGGACGCGCCCACCGCGAGCGTGCTCTGGCACCGGAAGGGTGCCAATGAGGTGAACACGGACAGCCTCCATGCCCTCATGTGCACTCCGGCCATGGAGGGCGGATACTTCTACGGCGTCTGCAGCCACGGGCAGTTCCGCTGCATCGATGCCTCCACGGGCGAGCGGGTCTGGGAGAGCCCGGAGGTGACGGTGGAGAAGGCCCGCTGGGCGAACGCCTTCATCACCCGCAATGCGGAGGTCTACTTCCTGAATAATGACCGCGGCGAGCTGATCGTCGCTCAGCTCACGCCCGAGGGCTACCGCGAACTGGACCGCACGAAGCTCATCGAGCCCACCTCGGGCGGCGCCGGCGGCCGGGAGCTGAAGGCCGTCAACTGGGTACTGCCCGCCTATGCCAACGGGCACATCCTCATCCGCAACGACAAGGAGATCCTGAGCGCGTCGCTGCGGCCGTAGCGGACCGCCGCGCCTCGGTGTCAAGCGGCCGCCGGCAACGCCGCCGCAATGAGAAGAGACAATGCCATGCAGACCTACGCACAGCCACTGTCGCACGTGTATCTGTACGACGACCCGGATGCTCCGGGCCTGGACATCGACGAGGTCGGGGGCTACATCGCCTCCGTATTCCCGCGGACCGAGGTGCTGCCCCGCAGCGACTTCTTCACCCACCAGTTCCGGCGCTTCACCGCGGAGCAAAGGGCGGAGCTGGAGCGGCAGGTGATCCAGCAGCTCGCCCGCATCCGCGTGACGGAGGTGCTCGCCGGGCTGGAGAGCTTCGGCGGCGAGGAGGAGCCGCAGGACGCCCTGGCCGACAGCTTCACCTTCCACGCCGCTCCGTACCAGACAGTTCTGCGCCTCCTGCTGCCGGACGACGAGATCGACGCCGGGCACCTGCACATCGTCTTCACCGAGGCCGCCATTGGCACATGGCGCGAGGAGCTCAGCCTCTTCCGACTGCACGCGATCTGTCTGGGCTCGCCCACGATCGTCTCCACCACCGGCTTCGTCGAGGCCCTGCCGCGCCCGCGGGAGTACGAGTTCAAGAGGGCACAGTTGGCCATCTTCGGGGTGGATCAAGACGCGCTGGAGGACCTGTCGGAGGAGTTCGCCGATCGAACCTTCGGCTACGGCGACGCGAGGATCAACGAGATCGCCAAGGGCTATGCCCTGATGGCCTGCTTCCACCGGGCCTTCGGCTCGACATTCTGCGCCGACCGTCATTGCCGCCTCCATGCGGCCCGGACGCAGGAGGAGCTCATCGAGGCCCAGTGCGGCCCGAAGGCGGGGCTGTGCGACACGCATCAGGTGATGCTCGGACTGCTGGAGGAATAGGGCGGCTACCGTCGTGCCGTGCCGCCGGGCACATTGTACGCGCGACTGCGGCCGGCGACGAAGGGCGCAGGCGTCACTCGTAACGAGCGACCTGTGGACGGCGACACGACCGCCGAAGGCCGGCTACACCTCTTCTGCCACCACGAAGCGAGGTCACCCATGATCGCTACGCTCTGCACCTGCCTGACCCTCGTCGCCGCCGGTGGCATGCTCCTGCCGCCGGCCTGCGGAGACACCGGGCCGTACACCCTGGCCAACGGGTTCCTGCGCATCACCGGCGAGGGCCCACATCTATCAGCCCTCGAGTGCGACCCCACCGGTCAGGGCGCCTACAGCCCCAGCGATCTTGTGCAGTTCCAGTATCCGGAACTCGCCGCCACGGAGGGCCTCTCGTGGACCCGGGAGGGCGATAGCATCCTCGTAACGGGATTGCAGGTCCGACGGCAGGAGCGAATCGAGATCGGCAATTCCCATGTTCCTGATACGCTGGCGCCCGAGCATTCGCTGGGACAGTCCTTCGAGGTCAAGACGGGCACTTTCGATTCCCTTGCCATCCGCACGCCCACCTGGCACACGGACACCTCCGGCGCCACTCTGACGCTCCGCCGGGACGGTCCCGAAGGCTCTGTGCTCGCCTCCCGCGAGCTAAGGAACGTGGCGGACAACTCCACGCAGGAACTGAGCTTCGCCCCGCAGTCCGCCGGGGTGTACTATGTCGAGCTCTCCGGGGCCGTCGGGCAGATCGGCTGGTGGAGTTGCGCCGGGGACGAGTACGCCGGGGGGACGGCCTTCGCGGACGGCGTGGCGACTGCACAGCGCGACCGGGGGCTTGTGGTCCAGACCACGCGCCCTGTGGGGCCCGCGGCCTTGCGGCTGACCCTGAAGGAGCGCGATCTGACCATCGCCGTGGAGCTTTTCGAGGGCTCCGAGCCGCCGGCAAGGGCCGCAGTGGCCGACTTTCGCTGGGACAACACCGGGTATGATGTGTCCGCGGCCGCCGTGCCCTTCAAGCGGTTCTTCACCGACAATCAGCGCTATCTCCCTGCCGAGCAGTTCAAGCGCACCCGCAGCCCCGGCCTGTCCTTCGGCTCCTGTCAATGGATGGAGGCGGATGGGACCGGAACCTACGACCTGCGGTTCAGCGCGGAGGGCCTCGCCGTCTCCTGGGATATGCAGGAGGACGGAGCGGCTTTCCACATCTCGTCGCGCGCCGTCGGCGAGGGCGATCGGGGGCAGGTGCAGGCCCTGACGCTCACCGTCCTGCCCCGCGAGGACGACCTTCCCGACACCTGGCCCGGATTTGAGACGCCGGATGCGGCGCTGACTGCGGACCTCAACCGCTTCTGGTACGAGCGGGCCTTCAGCTATCCCGCGCCCTGCGGGCCGGCGCCGTGGATCGAGTGGTCGGCCATCATCCGCTTTTGGTTCGCCGGTGCGCAACGGGAGGGCGAGGCGCGCGGGCTGCTGGGCACCGCGGTCAATGACGAGGGCTATGTCCATACCTGGGGCGGCAATCCCGGCTGGCCGTTCCCGGACAACACTCGCTACGACACCCGGCACTTCGACACCAATGCGCGCTTCATCCTGGCCTCCTGGCGCTACCTGGCGTGGACCCACGACGAGCGCTTCATGGCGCGCCAGATCGGGCGCCTGCGCCGGGCCATGGAGTACCAGCTCACCACGCTGCGCGGCGAGGAGGGGCTGATCGTCGCCGCCAGCGGGGATGTCAACGGCAGGCACAAAGGTGTGGGGAACAACTATTGGGACATCTTGCCCTTCGGGCACCTGGACGCCTTCGCCAATGCAGTTTACTACGCCTCGCTGGAGGCTATGGCGCAGATCGAGGAGTTGGCGGCGGGCCTGGAGCCGGGGGAAGGCTCCGTCCCGCATGAGCCGGGCTTCTACCGCGAGCTGGCCGCGAGGGTGAAGGCCGCCTACAACGACACCTTCTGGGACGATGAGAAGGGGCGCTATATCGGTTGCGTGGACGTCGACGGCAAGCGCCACGACTATGGGTTCACCTTTGTGAATCTGGAGGCGATGGCCTACGGTCTGGCCTCGGAGCAACAGGCCAGGCGCATCTACGACTGGATGGAGAATGGCGTCACCTCCTCGGGGGAGGCGGACACGTACTCCCGCTGGGTCTTCGCGCCGCGCGCCAACACGGTTCACAATCCGTACTGGGATGAAGATGGGGTCAAGGACCCCAAGGCCGAAGGCGTGGAGCCCTGGTGGCACTTCGGCTGGCGCGGCACGCCGTATGACGAGCAGTGCCAGGACGGCGGCGCGATCCTGTACACCTCGTACTTCGATCTCATGGCCCGCAGCAGGCTGCTTGGCGCCGAGAACGCCTGGCTCAGGTGGACCGAGATCCTCGGACGCTACCGGGAGCCCGACCGGCTCTGCGGCGGACCACCGCTGTACCGCGGCGAGCATCCGCAACAGGCCGACCCGGGCAGCGTGGGCCTGGACATCCCCTTCCCCGAGAGCGGCCTGGTGCCCACGTGGTTCCTGTACGGCCTCGCCGGTGTACTGCCCACGGCCGAGGGGCTGCACATCGCCCCCAACCTGCCCGCCGAGCTGCCCTGGTTGCTGATCCGGAACATCAACTACCGCGATCTCACCTTCGACCTGCGGGTGACCAATGACGAGGCCCAGATCGTGTGCCGGCAGCCGGGCTACGAGTTCACCTGGACGCAGGGCGTCGCTCCCGGCGAGGCGGTGGTCTTCACCCGGCCGCCGGCGCCGGTGCCGGGATTCCCGACCAGAGCCGCCGCCCAGTCATCTTGGCGAGCACGGTGGGTCTGGATCAGCAACGATCCCGAGACGGATGCAAAGGCCTACCTGCGCAAGGAGTTTCGGGTCGAGGGGCCGGTCGAGGCGGCAAGCCTCGTGGCGGCGGCGGACAACGGGGCGACGGTGTACGTCAATGGCCAACGCGCCCTGTGGGCAGGCAACTGGGACCGCACCTTCACCGCGGACATCACGAGCCTGCTGCAGGAGGGTGGCAATGTCATCGCGGTGGAGGCCGAGAACGCCGGCGGCCCGGGAGGGGTGCTGGTGCAGGCGAGGATCACGGCCGGCGGCAAGACGCAGGTGATCGGGACCGACGCCTCCTGGCGGGGGGCCAGGGAGCCACAGGACGGCTGGATGGAAGCGGAGTTCGACGACGGCGGCTGGCAGGCGTCTGTGGAGCTGGGCGCTCCGCCCTGCGATCCGTGGGGCGACTTGCCGGCGCCGGGGGAGTAGTGGTTGCTGGCGGGGCCGTGCGGCGTCACGCCTCTGTCGGTGCCGCGCTGCGGACGGCTTGCGGGGGGAGTGCCGCCCGCCCGACGGCAACGGCGCCTCACCCTCCGCCCCCGCTCCCTTACTCGTCCCGCAGGGCGGGACTGGCGAGACGGGAGGAGGGGGAGTACGGCGGACGACGCTCTGCCGCGGGCCGTCCGTCATGCCAGTCGGGACCCCACACACCCGACACCAGGGGGCCGAGAGTTCCGGCCGCACCCCTACATCCTCACCACAACCTTGAAGGCCTCCTTGGAGGCCAAAAGGCCGAAGCCCCTGCGCACGTCCTCCAGCGGAACCACGTGGGTGAAGTAGTCCCGGAGTCTGACGATGCCGCGATCCACCAGCCACAGCAGGTGGTCGTGGGGCGCCTCCTCCCGGGGGCCGAAGGACTCCACAGACCACTCGGCGCGGCCGACGCCGACATCCACATGGGTCCGCTGCATGTCTCCCGGCTCCCGCGTCGGGGTGATGCCGTAGATGCCCACCCTGCCGCCGCCTGCCATGAGAGACAGCCCCAGCTCAACCATGGAGTCATCGCCGATCGCCTCGATGACGCGGTCCACGCCCTTACCTTTGGTCCAGTGCCGGACCACCTCCGCCGGGTCATCGGTGCGGGTGTCGATGACGGC